>JARCMA010000670.1 GCA_030248405.1 Microcoleus sp. MP8IB2.171 | reverse complement strand
CTGCTAAATGTCGATTACAAAACAGCTTGCAAAAACTACGTGAAAGCCGCAACTAAGGGTGTGACGAAAGTTGCCTCGAAAATTGGGATTTCCACGATTCAAAGTTATCGCGGCGCACAGATATTTGAGGCGATCGGCTTAAACAAATCCGTAGTCGATAAATACTTCACTTGGACAGCATCGCGGATTGCAGGTGTAGACTTGGAAATCATCGCCCAAGAAGCAATTTTGCGGCACACCCACGCATTCCCAGAACGCCCCAGCAGCGGACATACTCTCGATGTCGGCGGCGAATATCAGTGGCGGAAAGAAGGCGAGGCGCATTTGTTCAGCCCGCAGACAATTCACGCGCTGCAAAAAGCGGTTCGTGAGGGAAGTTACCCGCTTTTCAAACAGTATTCAAGCTTGGTAAACGAGCAAAACCAGCAGCATTTTACCTTGCGCGGTTTGTTGCAATTCAAACAGCGGGAATCGATACCAATTGAAGAAGTAGAACCCGTGGAAGCGATTGTCAAACGCTTCAAAACTGGGGCGATGAGTTATGGTTCAATTTCCCAAGAAGCGCATGAGTCTTTGGCGATCGCGATGAACCGCATTGGTGGCAAATCGAACACCGGTGAAGGCGGCGAAGATTCCGAACGCTACACTTGGACGAACGATCGCGGCGACTCGAAAAACAGCGCGATCAAACAAGTAGCTTCCGGGCGTTTCGGCGTTACCAGCTTGTACCTTTCCCAAGCGCGGGAACTCCAAATCAAGATGGCGCAAGGGGCGAAACCCGGAGAAGGCGGACAGTTACCCGGTAAAAAAGTATACCCTTGGATTGCCAAGGTACGGAACTCAACTCCTGGTGTGGGTTTGATTTCGCCTCCTCCTCACCATGACATTTATTCGATCGAGGATTTGGCCGAATTGATTCACGACTTGAAAAATTCCAACCGGGAAGCGCGGATTAGCGTCAAACTGGTGTCGGAAGTTGGGGTTGGGACGATCGCCGCTGGTGTAGCTAAAGCCCACGCCGATGTCGTGTTGATTTCCGGTTACGACGGCGGTACAGGCGCATCCCCGCAAACTTCGATCAAACACGCCGGATTACCTTGGGAGTTGGGATTGGCGGAAACTCACCAGACTTTGGTGCTCAACAATCTCCGCAGCCGCATTGCTGTGGAAACCGACGGTCAAATGAAAACCGGGCGCGATGTAGCAATTGCTGCACTGCTTGGTGCTGAAGAATTCGGTTTTGCCACCGCGCCGCTGGTGACTTTGGGCTGCATTATGATGCGCGTTTGTCACCAGAATACTTGCCCGGTGGGCGTTGCAACTCAAGATCCCTTGTTGCGGAAAAACTTTACCGGCGATCCGCAGCACACGGTAAACTTTATGACTTTCATCGCCCAGGAAGTCCGGGAAATTATGGCGCAGTTGGGCTTCCGCACGCTGAATGAAATGGTTGGCCGGACTGATGTGTTGGAACCTCAGCAAGCTGTGGCGCATTGGAAGGCTAAGGGTTTGGATTTCTCGAACATCCTGTATCAGCCGGAGGTTGGGGCGGATGTCGGGCGCTATTGTCAGATGGCGCAGGATCATGGGTTGGAAAAGTCGATGGATATGACTGTGTTGTTGGATTTGTGCAAGGGTGCGATCGCAAACGGCGAAAAAGTGCACGCAAAACTCCCAATTACCAACATCAACCGTGTTGTCGGCACAATTCTCGGCAACGAAATCACCAAACGCCACTGGGAAGGTTTACCCGATGACACGGTGCACCTGCACTTCCAAGGTAGCGCGGGACAAAGCTTTGGCGCATTCGTGCCCAAGGGAGTCACGCTGGAGCTCGAAGGCGAGGCCAACGACTATCTCGGCAAGGGCCTCAGCGGCGGCAAAATCATCTTGTATCCGTCGCCGGCTTCTACCTTTGTTGCAGAAGAAAATGTGATTGTCGGCAACGTGGTGCTTTACGGAGCCACCGCTGGTGACGTTTTCATCCGGGGGATGGCAGGGGAACGTTTCGGAGTCCGCAATTCCGGGGTAAACGCCGTAGTTGAGGGTGTGGGCGATCACGGTTGCGAGTACATGACTGGCGGCAAAGTTGTGGTTTTGGGTGAAACCGGGCGCAATTTTGCAGCGGGTATGAGTGGCGGTGTTGCTTATATTTTGGATGAGGCGGGGGATTTTGCTACTCGCTGCAATATGTCGATGGTGGATTTGGAAAAATTGGAGGATGTTGAGGAGATTAGCGATTTGCGGCTGATGCTTCAAACTCATGTTGATTTGACTGGAAGTGCAAAAGCATCAAAGGTTTTGGCTGCGTGGGATGAGATGGTGCCGGTGTTTGTGAAGGTGATGCCGCGGGATTACAAACGGGTGTTGCAGGCGATTGAAAGGGCGATCGCATCGGGTTTAAGCGGTGATGATGCGCTGACGGCTGCGTTTGAAGAAAATGCTCGCGATGTGGCCCGGATTGGCGGCAGCTAGGGTTTAAAATAATGAGGAATGCGTAATGGCTGTCACCAACTGCCAATTACCTATTCCTCTGCGTCTGCGATCGATTACCAACTATCAACTACTTTAATGGCTATTGTTTGAGCCGGAGTTATAGCTGTATTGACTGGCGGTGCAAAAGTAAATTCTGAGCGCAGCGAGTAATTAATCAGACTCCAGCGCTTTGTGATATTGCATCACCAGAATACTTAATTTTTTTGAGAATAGTATATAAGTCTTCTACAGAATCAACGCTATTAAGCTTGTCTGATGTGAGTATCTTTATTATTACAGAACGTGCTATTTCAAGCAGAGTTTTATAATCTGCTTGACTAATATCTTTTTTGCCAGAGTGTACAATCTTCGATCTCAAGCCATACAATTTTTTTACTCTTGATTCGATTTTTAATCTTTCATCGACTGAGCTGCCTAATATAAGAGCTATACTTTCAGACATTTGATTCATAATTGAGGGAGTAATGATTTCCCTTTCGTTATATGTAAAGATAATTTCTAGAGCGATGGCTGCCTTGATAAAAGCACTTTGTGGTGAGGGATCAGCCATTGATTGCCCGATCCATTCAACTGCCAACATAATTCTTTTTTCAAATTTATTAAGGTTGTTCTTTGTAGTAAAACCCCAAACAGTTTGATATCCATTATCCTCGTTTACAAAATATGGATTGTCAAGTGGTATCGGTTCTATTGGGCCATGATTACTCAATGAGCTTGACACTTCCTTCGTCTCAGAGAATATGTAAGCTCTACGCTGGCGCCAGCCTTGGTAGTTTAAAACGCCAACTTCAAAGCGATTTGTCGTAAAACCTATGACATATCTTAGGATAAGCTCGAATCGCTCAAAATGTTCATCAGCAATTTCAAGTGCTTTTTCAAAATGTCTTGCTTCCGCCTTCCATTCAATTAAATATTCTGGATTATGATTGATAGTTAATTCCGGATATGAACCTTTTGTTGAATTAAATAAATCCTTTTGTAAATCAAAGTCGTATATTGTGTAACCACCCAATAACAAGGGACTTGTGGGGCTGTTTAAAACTATTCCATGTATGTCTCTGAATACAAAAAATGTTTTTATACTTTCGGTATTAAGTTTTTTCACAAACGATGATACATCCTCCTTTTTTACTAAGGTTTTATCAAAAAAATACTCTCTAAAATGTCCTATTAGTAGCGATTCATATTTCTTTAACGTATAGGTTTTTTCAATTTCCTTATCGGAATTAAATGCCCTTAATATTGCGTCGATATATTTGAGCTTATTTTCGTTGACAAAGTTGATAGCATTGTCACCAATCCCAAAACTTTGAAGGGAGACATCTCTCCCCCAATAATTACCAGTTTCTGCCAATCCTATAATTTCATTGACAATCTCAAGAAGATTCATGGCTTTCTTTCGCAATAAATATAACGTTCATGTTCAGCGGTTGCCAGTATCCTTAGCAAGGCTCTAGGGAAATAAGGTATTACCACCATGCAAATCAATTATGACCCAGAGAGACTGTGAAAGCAATTGAAACCACCGGAAAAATTGACGATGGAGGGCGACTTTTTCTCGATCGCCCCCTTGCGCTTGCCAACTACAGCCACGTTCGGATTATTGTCTTAGTGTCGGAAGACACTGATATCGAGCCAGATGATGACCCCATCGCAACCGTCCTCGAAGGGCTTCAGCAAGGCTTCCATGAAGCAATTACCGGACAAACTCTCCCTTTGTCTCAAATGTGGGACGGAATCGATGACAACTGATCCACAACCGATCGCAATTGAAGTCACCGCTGAATTGCTGCTGGGGAAACCGTGTTGAGATATCTAGAAAACATCAGAACGATCGCTAAATGCACGTTATCAGTCGGAAAAAATTAAGAGAATACTGTCAAAGTCACGCTGATTTCTATCATGCTTTGTCAAAGCACTAAGAACTGTCAAAGGATTATGGTTTACAATGAAGTTGTACTACTGTGAAGCACTCTTCCAAAATGCTTATGCCAATCCAATTTCGGTTTCATCCAGAGAAAGCTATTGAAGCAGCAGCAGTGTTCTTAAAGCTGCACGATCGGCCTATGAAATATTTAGGCTTACTGAAGATGCTTTACATAGCTGACCGTATTGCATTGAAACGCATAGAGCAACCGATTACTGGCGATCGTTATGTATCTATGGATTATGGCCCCGTCCTCAGTGGTGTTTATGACCTGATTAATGGGAAGCCCATTGATAATGCCTTACCTCTGTGGTCTAAGTTCATTGCGACGAGAAATGAACATAATGAACATCTTGTTTCCCTGTTGAACGATCCAGGGAATGCAGATCTTTGCGAAGAAGAGGAGGAAATCATTCAAGAGGTTTATCAAGCTTTTGGGCATCTCGATCCTTTTCTGGTTGCTGAGTGGACTCATGACCTTCCAGAATGGCAAGAACCTCACGGTTCAGCCATTCCGATTGCTGTAGAGGATATTCTAAAAAATGTGGGTAAGAGTGACGAAGAAATAGGTGAAATTCAGGATTCAGCCATCCGAGAG
>JARCMA010000669.1 GCA_030248405.1 Microcoleus sp. MP8IB2.171 | reverse complement strand
TCTTAGCATCTTTAACGAATCATGTCATTGGTTTTCTCACAGGATGGTCTTGGATTTTACATTCTTTATCTCTAGCACATCTTTGAAAAAATGGTATAAGCCAGTTGGGAATTCCTGAAAATTGAGGTTCGGGCATAAGTTAAATCTGATTCCATTAAAAATGCGATCGGTAAAAACCAAGTTTATTGCCGATCCGTAACGTGATTGACGATCGCTAAAAAATGTCAAATGTGTTCTATAAATGCACGGGCATAGACCATAGGTAAATGGGCATGGGGCATGGGTGATTAATCTGACTCAAGCAGGAATTATGTACTTACCCTCTGATTTGTCAGCGGCAACTCTACAATAAACTCAGTTCCTTCGCCAACCTGACTGACGCAGCTCAGCTTACCACCATGAGCTTGAACAATTACCTGATAGCACACTGAAAGTCCCAAACCAGTGCCTTTCCCCACAGGTTTAGTAGTAAAAAATGGGTCAAAAATCTTGTCTTGAATTTCTGTAGGAATGCCAGTTCCCGTGTCGCGGACAGAGATTGTTACCCAGTCCGGATCGCTTTGCCAACTGCGGATGGTTAATTCCCCCGGTTTGCTCGTTGACTGGAGCGCATCTAAAGCATTGTCAATCAAATTATAAAATACTTGGTTAATTTGACTAGCATGACATTGGACTGGCGGCAAACTGCCGTATTGCTTGTCTATTTTGATATGGGTTTTTAGCTTGTTTTGCAGCATCAAGAAACTGCTTTCTAAACCTTCATTCAAATCTACAGGTTTTAATTGAGCGTGGTCTAAACGAGAAAAATTTCGCAGCGTCATCACGATCGAGCGAATCCTGCCGCTGCCTTCTCGCATTGAATTTAGCAGTTTACCAAAATCTTCTCGAATGTAATCGAGTTCTAGTTCTTCATTGATTCTGACAATTGCTTCCGCTGCTTCCGGGCAGGCATTTCCGGCTAGTTCTAGAGCTTCGTTCAAGGCTTTAAAATATTCTTGAGCGTGAAACAAGTTAGCGTGGATGAAATTGTTGGCGTTGTTAATTTCATGAGCAATTCCCGCTACCATTTGCCCCAAACCTGACATTTTTTCGCTTTGAATCAATTGCTGCTGTGCCGATCGCAATTCTTCTAATGTAGCTTGCAATTGCTGGGTTTGGGCTTGAGATTTGACAGCAGCTTCTCGGACTTTGCTGTAAAGTTCTGCTTGCTGAATGGCGATCGCCATTTGGTCGGCTAGCTGCGACAGCAACTCTGTTTCTTGCAGCTCCCAGTTGCGGGTATCATGGCACTCGTGAGCAATCAGCAAACCCCACAGTCTACCGGGAAATCTGAAATTAGAACTTCCGGCTGTAGGAAGTGAATCTTCTTCGCTTTGGGATGTAACAATCGGTACGATCAGATTAGCTTTTACCTGCAAACTGTCTAAAAAATTAACGTGGCAAGGCTCTAAACCAGCATTAAAAATATCATTAATTGCTTTGACTCGTCCTTGCTGGTAAAGATCGGCGTAATCTCCCCTGAAACACTTATCTTCCCCCATATCTCCTAAAATAGAAGGCCAAGGAACCGTCATGTCTTCAACGACAACTTTTCCCTGCCAGTTGTCTTGGAATTGGTAGATAATTACTCGATCGCACTTCAAAACTAGGCGGACTTCCCTCACTGCTGTTTGCAGGATAGTTTCCAGATCCAGGGTACTGCGAATTTGGTTGCCGATCATCCGCAAAAGCGATTCCTGTTCGGCTTGGCGCCTGGTTTTGCTGTAGAGTTTTGCTTGATTTATCGCGATCGCCAATTGCGATCCTACCCCTTCTAAAAGCTGCCTTTCCCAATCAGTCCATTCCCGTTCGCGATCACACTGATGCAAACCAATTATGCCATTCACTTCACCTTGATAGCGAGTAGCTACTGCCAGCATTGAGTTAATCTCCAAAGCTTCGGCAATTTTTCGGGTTTGTGGGTTCAATCCGGGAAAATCCAGAAACTTCGTCAATGCTAGCGACTCTTGCTGAGACACGACGGCAGCCAAATGCGGGTTGTCAGTCATCGGTACTTTCATTCCCAGTTGAATCGGATAGTCCCCCGCGTTGTACTCTCCGCGCGTGACTAAAGTTTTTTCTGTATTTGATTCTTTGACTAAAATGCTCACGCGACTGCACTGTAATGCTTGCCCCAGCAATCTGCAGGCCGATGTCAAAATTTCTTCTATGTCAAGTGTACTGCGAATTTCGTTATTAATTTGGTTCAGCAAGTTTGATAGCTGAACTTGCTGCTGCATCTGCACAATTAGGGCTTTTTGTTGGTCTACTTCCGGCAGCGAAAGACTTTCTTCCTGCCTCCAGTTTTCAGATTCAGGCAACCGCGAAGTTACTCTTTGCCAGGGGTTTTCGTGTTCTTGTATTTTTAAAGACATATTTACTCAGGAGTTGTACAGTATTTTGATTGAGTCTGGTTTTTTAAACCTATGCTTACCCCGCCAACAGCCCCATCGCAGCTACCAGGACTTTTGGAATATCTTAAGACATTATAAAGGATGCAGCCTGAGCAAAGCAATTATTTGCTTTACAAATATTTATATTTAGCAAGTATGCCCTCTGCCGCCCACAATACTAATTGGCGCGCGGCATGGAACTTGGTCAGATGTCAAATAGAGTTAACCGCCCGGCTAAGCGAACAAAATTAATCTAAAATCTATCTTTAGTTCAATGTTTGCGCGCGATCGATCAACATGGAAAACTCAATTGCCGACAATTTTAGTTCGCCAGCAAGCAGCGACAACATTACTTCTGGATGGAAAGGTAAAGGCCAGATTAAAATAGCTTTAGCGATCGGCAATTCCCGGCTGCACTGGGGATTATTTGTGGGCAAAGCCCTGGAGAAAACATGGGATACAGACCATCTCAATGCTGATGCTGTTTCCCACCTCTCGGAGGAGGAAAAAGCAGAATATTTGGTGCAAATAGTAATGAGGTCGATCGAGGAAATATCTTCTCAAAATCTCCTTTCTCTTCCTGCTACTACCGCTTTTTCTAATCCTCACACACTTTCTTTAGTGCCGCTACCTCTAATTCTGGCCTCAGTAGTTACCCAGCAAACAGCAATTTGGCAGAGTTATCCTGATGTCCGAATTATTACTTTAGACCAGTTGCCGATCGGGGGACTCTATCCTACCCTGGGAATTGACAGAGCTTTGGCTGTACTGGGCGCTGGCAACCAATTGGGTTGGCCAGTTTTACTTATAGATTCTGGTACAGCTTTAACATTTACTGGGGCTGATGTCAATAGGTATTTAGTTGGGGGCGCAATCTTACCAGGTTTGGGTTTGCAGTTATCGTTACTAGGTAAAAAAACTGCTGCATTACCTTTAATCAGTTTACCACAAAATCTGCCGCACCGCTGGGCGAAAGACACTGCTGGGGCTATTCAAAGCGGAGTTGTGTATGCGACGGTAGCAGGAGTTAGGGATTTTATTGATGATTGGCTGTGTTTGTTTCCTGATAGCAAAATTGCGGTCACGGGGGGCGATCGCACTATGCTTTTAAAATACCTCACAGCAGCCTTTCCTGATACAGCCGCAGGCTTAATTGACGCACCAGAGGCTATTTTTTGGGGAATTAGTAATGAGTTATGAGTCATAAGTTATGAGTCATTGTTAAGGGGGATAGGTAATGGGAAATTCTTCTTCCCTCTGCCCTCTTTCGGGAGCATCTCATATTTGTAAAAACACTTCTTCTGGCTCCTTCCTTCTGACTCTTTCCTCTTGGCTCCTGGCTCCTGGCTCCTAACTCCAATTTCTAGCTTGGCTGCTTTCATTGAGATGCTCCCCCTCTTTCTTCCTTACCAGAAAGAATTGGTTTAAAGCCTCTCCCTTGTAGGGAGAAATTAAAAGAAGACTATTCATTACTCCAACCCACATTCCGCACCCTAGGGTGTCACACAGTCAGGGCGAACGCATCTAAAATTTATATTAGTAGAATATGGTATATTGGAGAATAATTATTGAGTGCCTACAAAAC
>JARCMA010000668.1 GCA_030248405.1 Microcoleus sp. MP8IB2.171 | reverse complement strand
TCGATGGTAGACTTACCACTCTATTTTTACGGGATAGTTAGCTAGTATGGAATCGCCACTCACCAGCACAGCGTCTTCTACAATCGCTTGAGAAATTAACAGGCGATCGAACGGATCTTTGTGATGGTTGGGTAGGCTATCCAAAGTTAAAACATGAGTTAAATCAATAGGTAACAATTCTATATTGTTAGTCTGTTGCTGACTTTCTATAAGTTCTGGTAAAGGTAGATTGAGACTCAGCTTCCCCAGTTGGAGCTTGATTTGTATTTCCCAAATGCTTGCACTGCTTAAAAGCAAGTTATTTTCTGGGTTTTCGCACAAAGCAAGAGCTTTCCGGGAGAGCTTTTGCGGCGAACTATCCCACCAAATGAAGGTATGAGTATCCAGCAGTAGTTTCATAGATTCCCTGTCCAAAATTCGTCTGGTAATGGTTCATCAAAATCGTCGCTTGTCCAAATTGCTCCTGCGTGCAATCCCGCTGTACGCTGCTTCGTTGGGGAGGCGATCGGCGCTAAACGGACAAGGGGAATACCGCCTTCTGTGAGAACAACCTCTATGCCTTTAAGTGCTAGAGATAATAACTCTTTTAAATTTGTTTGTGCTTCTTGTATGTCAACTGTTTTTGTGAGCATTGCAGTTATCCTAGCTAGGAGTTAAAAGTGCGATCGAACAGAGGTTAGCAATTTCAAGCTTAAATTGCTGATTTTATTATACTGTTAAATATCAAAGGTCAAAGTGTCGCTTAAAGCGCGGGTCTAGTTTGTCGGTTTTCCTTTGGTTGCAGGGGCGGCAGAGGGTTTGCAGGTTGCTGATGTCGTTGCTGCCGCCGCGCCCTAGGGGGATGATATGATCGATCGTCAGTTCTGCTTCTAGTTTGGTTTGGCCACAGCTTTGGCACTGGTATTTATTGCGGGTGAATACGTATTTTCGGACTTCTGGGGGAATGCGAATTCTGGGGGTTTTAGTCATGATGTATTTTAACCGCGGATGTTTGATGGATTAGCTGGGTGAATTTTCGTGATTGAGAAGTTGGCGGCGCAAATCATCGAGGGGGGATTCTGGTTGGCTAGTTTCTGACTCGTTGTTTTCTGGTATTTCTTCGACTTCGGGTTCGTCGGGGCAAAATTCTATAGTGACATTGAGTTTGAGCTTGATCTTTCCTTTTTTCCAGCCCTGAGCACCCACTCTGAGAATTTCACAATCTATACCTTCACCAAACCACTTCCCATAAGCATTACGTTGTAGACCTACATCAATATCTAGTTTCTGTTGGCCTAATAACGAATTGAGTGTCTGTCCTAACCCATTTTCCGGCAAAACTTGATTTACTGTTTCCTTCAATTTTCCTACTATAAGCATTGCGTTACCAAAAGATAAAGCATCATCATTAGCACAGTTGTGAAAATTAAATTTATCTTTCATATTAATCTCTAAGTTTTTTAAACTGTCATCATAACTATTTTAGAGTAGTATCTCTCTTTTGGCAAGAATCCCGGCGAATAGAATTCGCGGCTATACAAACGATGTCCGCCTCCGCGGACTAAGAATTAAGAATGTCTTCAACCCGCGGAGGCGGGTTTTGTCTGTGTAGCCGCGAATTCTATTCGCCCGGTTTCCAATCGCCCGGTTTCCAATCACCGGATTTCCAATCACCCGGTTTCCAATCACCGGATTTCCAATCGCCGCGAATTTTATTCGCTCGGTTTCCGATCGCCAAAATTGCAATCATTCACCATCCACCGAAACGCTATTATTTTCTCCAATTACAGGCAATAAATGCTCGTGCAACTTCATCGCTTGCAAACAACTATTAATCCCAGAAACCGCCCGATCGTACTCTTGAATCTTCTGCTCATTCTCAGCTTGCCGCCGCAGATTCCCAGCAATCTTTTCCTCCGCCTCCTGTGCCAAAGTTTGCTCTAAATAATCGCGGGCTTGACTGTATTTCTGCAAAATATCATCAGCTTGCTTTTGGGCCAGCGGCAACAAATGCTCTTTCAGGGTTTGGTTGACAGTTTGGCGGAAAGTTTGCCGAATAGTTCTAGATACTTTCGGCTCAAAATCCAGCCGCAATAATTGCCGAATTGCCGGTTGGGCGTCCACCATGTTTTCGCAGTCGAAACCTTGAGAAGTTTGCTGCAATGTTTCCCGGAATTGATAAATCGAAAATGTGCCTTCGTCGTAAAAACGGGGACTTTCTCGCACGTAGCGATCGCACTCAACGCCCGCCGCATTTACCAAAGCATCAGAAACCCGCTTTGATAACTCCTCTAACTGCTGTTCAATGCCCCCATCATTCCCCAACAACCGATAAAGTAATCGATAGTATTCAGACTTGCGAACGCTATCTTTCAAATACTGGAAATAATTATCAACCAGTGACTTAGTAGCCTCTACTAAAATATCTTCCAACTGATTCGCTAAATAATAAAGTGCTTCAACTAAAACAGCAATTAAAGGTGCTGTCGCATTGCGGGGATGATTCCGCAAAGTGCGTCCGTAAGCCGCCTCAACAGAAAATCCATCTAACAATTCATCCAAGCGCCGGATCATCCGAGATTGCAATTGCCGAAAGTCTATATCGAAAATATCGCATCTATTCATAATCATTTCATTGACTTCTTCGGCGATATGTTCCCGAAAATCCTCCCCAACTTGCTGCAATTCTTGATTTAGCCGCAAAAGTTCCTGTGCTTTCATTGCCTCAATTTCGCGGGGCTGGCTGTCCAAATTCCGCTGAATTGTTTGGTAATGTTTCCGCAGTTGAATGCACAAGTCTTCTAAGTCGTCAGCTAAATTTTTGAACAGTTGCGGGCGTTTTTCTTCTGTGAGGTAACGGGTGATGGCTGTGCGAAAATCTTCGATCCCGCTATCTTGAATTAATTGAGTAATTAATGGTTGTCCTTGTTCCGCAAGAATCCGCACGTAGTTTTCATTTGGGGTTTCGTAGCTGTTAACTGAAATCCGAAATTTGCTGGGAGATAACTTGCCGGAATTCGCACAGTATCGGTTAAATTCACTTATAAATTGCGGAGTTTCTTCACTATTACTGAGCAATTCAGAATCTAATTTATCATCTCCAGAAACTCTCCCTTGGCTGCTGGCAAATATTGTATTTAAACCAAAGCGATCGCGCCCTGTGGTACTTTTAATCAAACTCCCGTAAAATCCCAACAATCCGCTAGTTTTGTAAACTCTCGCAGTATCGCGAAAGTCGGAATTAATCAGATTTTCTAAGCGCTGTCGCAGTTGCGTGTTGTACCAAGTTTCGTCGATGCGGTTGAAAATGTAAAACAGTCGATCGCGAATTCCCGGATTTCCCCGTGTTTTTTCCATCAACTCGGTTTCTTCCGTCGTCATTTCCCCAGACGAAGCTGCTTTCAAAACGCAGACAACCGCCGAAGTATCAGGGCTTTCAATCTTATCATAAGTCAATTCGGCATCCCGTTGCACCGGTGCATCAATTCCCGGCGTATCGATAATAATATTGCCATCTTGCAGCAACGGATGATAACAGTAATATTCAACTCGCTTGAGTACGGCACTGTTACTACCGCGGCGGGCATAACTAGCAGCTTCCTTGAGATTGGAAAAGTTAAACTGTTCCATCGAGTAGGTAGCGTTTTCGAGAGTTTGGATGCGATCGCGATTTGCCTCAAAACCTTCTAACAGCAGCATCAAAGCCTTAGCTTTTTTGGCTACCTCGGATTTATTTTCGCCGCCTTCCGTTTCAATAATTATGTTACATCCCTGAGACAACAGCGACACTACATCTGTTTGATTAATATTAAGTTCAGTAGTTAAACCTAACTGATGGCAAAGCACAGAAGCTTGCTGGCTAATCTCAAACTCGCTCAAAAAAGTTAGAACAACGCGCTCTTTTTCCGGCTCAGCAAAGGCGATATAACATTCCGTACCTGTCGCGTGTCCTTCAGCACTGTAGAGCAATTCCCGCTCCAGCAAAGCATTAATTAACATAGATTTTCCCGCACTGAAAGCGCCAGCAAACACAATTTCAAACTCAGGAGAAATTGCCTTTTTCAGAGAAGCTTGTACCGCCGTGATATCTTGTTGTCGCAAAGACGATTCCTGACGCAGCAGTTGCACTAAAGAATCAACTTGCTCTTGCAGATTGTTGCATTGAGGGGGCATTTGAGTCATGGCGGCAGACTGCTCCTGATTGTGGGAAAATTACCTTATTGTTAATTCTCTGTTAGTTCAGCAATAATCACAAGAGTAATTTCACTTATTTTATCGAGGATTGCTGAAAGTGCGATCGGCTATTCTGGCGACAAATCCTATCGTTTACGGTTGTTTCGGAATTATTAAACCGCAGAGGCCGCAGAGGGCGCTGAGTCAGAGAAGAGAGAGATGAATAATTCCGATGCCAACGGATTTGATATCATCTATTTACAGCCAAGTGGCGAAATCTGATATGTCAGTAAAATTTAGCCAAGCATCTCCTAATTTTTCGTACACCATTAGTAGTAAGGCGCGCATTATTGCGCCCCTACAAAATTAAACTGGCGCATTGCGTACTCTACATTAAACCGATAAATCCTGACGCGGTTTAAAAGTCTCAATCTGCCGCAACTTTTCGTATAATTCCCGTTCCTCCTCGCTAATTTCTTTGGGAATTAAAACCTGAATTTCTACCAATTGATCGCCCCGATCGCCATTTCCTGTGGGATAGCCTTTGTTAGCCAGCCGCAACCGCTTTCCAGACGTTACTCCAGGCGGCAATTTCATCTTTACCAGGCCATCCAGTGTCGGCACTTCAATATCTCCACCCAACACCGCTTCGCTGGGAGTCAGTGGCAATTCGCAGCAAATATCCGACATTTCCAATCGAAAAAATGGATGGGGAGAAACCGTGATTTTTAAATATAAATCTCCGCCGCCAATACCTTGATTTCGCAAGCGAATCCGCTGGCCTGATACCATAGCAGGAGGCAGATTTACCTCGATCGCTCGCCCATCTTCCAGACGAATTCGCTCGGTACCGCCCGAATAAGCCCTTTCCAAAGGTAAAGTCAGCCTGGCCTCAATGTCTCTTCTCGCTTCGCGATCGACTGTTTCCCTAATTTCCCGTCGAATTTCGCGATCGACTATATCTCGTCGCATTTCGCGATCGACTATATCTCGTCGCATTTCGCGATCGTCCAAATCCCTTCTAGGTGGGCGAGAATTAGCAACATAACTCGTTTTCTTAGAAGCCGTACTCCACGGTTCAGAGGAGTCTACTCCCGGTGCATCATTCGCTGTCGCCATCCTCACTTCCCGCCGCCTTCCGAGCACTTGGTCTAGAAATTTATTAAAATCCGAGTAATCACTAAAATCGACATCTTCGGCAGGTTTTTTGCGGGTAGTTTTACTGTTTCCCCAAGTTGTGAAATTGGGAAGTCGCACCCCTTGCTTTCCTTGAAATCCCTTTTGTTTCCAAAATTTACTAAACTTATCGTATTGAGCGCGCTTGTCGAGATCGGAAAGAATATCATAAGCTTCATTAATATCCTTAAACCTATCTTCAGCAGATTGATCCCCTGGATTTACGTCAGGGTGTAACTGTCTGGCTAGCCGTCGATAGGCTTTTTTTATCTCATCAGCCGTGGCATCTTTGGGCACTCCCAAAATTAGATAGTAATTGCGAAAATTCTGCATAGTTAGTCATTAGTCATTAGTTATTAGTCATTAGTTATTAATTATTAGTCATTAGTCATTAGTCATTAGTCATGCTGCTTCCCTGCTTCAAACTAGGAACTAATGACTAGGGACTAATGACTAACCACTAATTACAACCAATCATCGTCGTCATCCCAGTCGTCGCTTTGATTTTGATAGGGGCGAGTCGGGCGATTAGCACTGCTTCTGCGATCGGGTACGCGATCGTAAGAGCGATCGCGATCTGGCATCCGATCGCGATCGTATGGGCGATCGGGAATTGGATCGACAGTCGATCGCCGATACGGTTTAGCATTCGTATAATAGCTGCTATCATCGCTGCGGCGCTTAGTACCATCGCCCGTAAAAGTCCGCTTCACAGACTCAAAGAAATCATCATCATCGTCATCCTCAGCAAAAGCTGAAACTTCGCGGCTCAAATCGTAAAGAGCATCCTGCAAATCCGAGCCAACTTGATCAACTCCCCGCTCATCATTGCGCTCCAAACTGTCTCGCAATTCCCGAATTAAAGTTTCAATACGCTGGCGGCTTCTTTGAGCAAACTGCATTCCGCGATCGAGCGCAACTTCTCGCAACTGCCGCTCAGCTTGATAAGCTAAAGCTTCAGCGCGATTGCGTTTTTCCACCTTTTCCCGCTGCAACTTATCAGCTTGAGCAAACTGTTCCGCATCGCGAATCATTTGATTCACTTCCTGCTGGCTCAGCGTCGAAGCACCTTGCACAGTAATGCTTTGTTCCCGGCCAGTAGTTTTGTCCAAAGCAGTCACCAACAGCATCCCGTTAGCATCAATATCAAAAGCAACTTGTACCTGGGGAATCCCTCGCGGTGCCGGCGGAATTCCAGTTAGTTTAAACCTTCCCAAAGACTTATTATCTCTGCCTAATTCCCGTTCCCCTTGGATCACGTGAATTTCTACCACAGTTTGGTTGTTTTCAGCAGTCGAAAAAATGTCCGATCGCCTAACAGGAATAGTAGTATTGCGAGGAATCAGTTTTTTCATCACCCCGCCGATAGTTTCCAAACCCAGCGACAGCGGCGTCACATCCAACAGCAGCACATCGCGGACATCGCCACCCAAAATCCCCGCTTGAATTGCCGCACCCACCGCCACAACTTCATCGGGATTCACATTTTGATTGGGTTCTCGATCGATCAAACTGCGAACCACTTCCTGCACCAAAGGAATGCGAGTCGAACCGCCGACCAACACAACTTCATCAATGCGAGAAGGACTCAAACTTGCATCAGCCAAAGCTTGTTTGACTGGCCGCCGCAACCGCTGCACCAAATCTGTGCACAGCCCCTCAAATTGACCGCGAGTTAATCGCGTTTCCAAATGCAAAGGCCCATCTTCATTCGCATCGATAAACGGCAAATTAATCTCAGTGACACCGACTCCCGACAGCTCAATCTTGGCTTTTTCGGCCGCTTCGATCAAGCGCTGCAAAGCTTGGCGGTTACGTCGCAAATCAATTCCTTCTTTTTCTAAGAATTTTTCTGCCAACCAGTCAACAATTTTGGAGTCAAAATCATTGCCACCTAATTGAGTATCGCCGCTAGTTGCTTTAACTTCAAATACTCCGTCTCCCACGTCTAAAATCGACACATCAAAAGTACCGCCGCCCAAATCAAACACTAAAATAGTTTGACTTTCTCGCCTCTCCAAACCGTAAGCCAAAGAAGCCGCCGTCGGCTCATTTAAAATCCGCTTAACATCAAGTCCGGCAATTCGTCCAGCATCCCGCGTCGCCTGCCGCTGCGAGTCATTGAAATAAGCGGGAACAGTAATTACAGCCCCCGTTACCTCTTGTCCCAGATAGCGGCTGGCTTCATCAGCCAGTTTCCGCAAAACCATCGCCGAAATTTCCTCTGGGGCAAAATCTTTTTTCAGGCGGGGACACTTGACTTTGATGTTCCCGTTGTCGTCGCGGCGAGTTGTGTAAGGGACGCGTTTTGATTCAGGAGTCAGTTCGGTATATTTGCGTCCGATGTACCGCTTGACGGCGTAAAAGGTGTTTTGCGGGTTAAGAACAGTTTGGCGTCTGGCCATCTGTCCGACAAGGCGTTCTCCTTCCTTGGTGAAAGCAACCACCGAGGGAGTTGTCCGCATCCCTTCTGCGTTGGCAATCACAACCGGTTTGCCGCCTTCCATGACGGCTACTACTGAGTTTGTCGTTCCGAGGTCAATGCCAACTACTTTTCCCATACGTCAGTTGTCTCCTGTGGCGTTGTGTGTAGCCTTTTCAATATCAGCGTTAAGTATGATTGCATTTATTGTACCGCGTCGAGAAGCGGGGGCTGCAGGGGGATTGCCTCACCTGCGGTTCAGGTTGCTGGGGTTGGCTGGGTGCGCGCGGCGGGTTGCAGGCGCGTGTAGGTGGAATTTGCGTTAACCCGGATCGGCATTATGTGTTGGGTTTCGTTGCACTGGCCCAACCTATGCTGTTTAAACTAGAATAGAAAGCAAATTTAGCGGGTTAATTATGCAAAGTATTAAAGTGCGATCGCGCGTTGGTTCCGACGGGATGTTGCATTTGCAAATCCCCGGTATCAAAGATACAGATTTGGAAGTTATTGTAATTTTCCAGCCCATAGCACCAGCAACTGAGACTAAAACGCCGGAAGATTTAGGCTGGTCTCCCGGTTTTTTTGAGACAGTAATAGGAAGTTGGGAGGGAGAACCGCTTGTTCGTCCTGAACAGTTGGAATATGAAATGCGGGAAGAATTGCTGTGATTTATCTTTTAGACACCAATACTTGCATCCGTTTGTTAAATCCAGACCGCAACTCATCGGTATCTCGCCGACTAGCAATGATCCGGTCAGGTGATGTAGCAGGGCGAACGCATCTAAAATTTATATTAGTAGAATATGGTATATTGGAGAATAATATTGAGTGCCTACAAAACATTTAAGCAGAGTTAGTTTTTATGAAACTCAAACCTAAAATCACCATTGCCGACCATTTTGCCGACTTAGAAG
>JARCMA010000667.1 GCA_030248405.1 Microcoleus sp. MP8IB2.171 | reverse complement strand
TCCCTTGTCGGAAGAAGTTATTGCCAATTGGGAAGCTCGTGCTCAGGTAAAGCTCCCAGAAGAATACCGATTATTTCTCCGCGAACTTGGAGAAGGCCCTGCAGGCCCTGGTTTGGGGATGTGGAAGCTCACCGATCCGAATTTAACGCCGTATCTAAAAGAGCCCTTTCCTCTCATTGAGCCATTTTTAGGTTTAGGATCGATTGACACTTCAAAACTCGATCAAGAACAGGAATTGGAAGCTTATAAGAAGTTCCTCGATGAATGGTACAAAATCCCTGACGGTGGTATCCTGTTTTTAACAAATTACGGTTGCGATATTTATGGAGGATTGGTTCTAAACGGTAAGTATCGCGGACAAATTTGGATTGGGGAAAGCAATTCTCCATCCTATTGTCCCTTCGGCTATGCCGTTCACCTTCACGATCCTGACCAAGATCCGTGTGCTGATATCCCAAAGGACTTTACCTTTTTTCAGTGGTACGAACACTGGCTTGATGGAGCATTGACAGAAGTTTGAATATAACAGAATACAACAGCTAAATAAGCCGATATATTCTCCCTTGGGTAACAGATAAGTAGGTAGCCGCAAATAAACTTTGCTATCTAACAGAATGTAAAGTTGTCGGAACCTCTGCGATTGCTTTCCTACCCTACGGGAACGCCTACGGCGAACGGATCGCTAACGCTAACGATCTGGGAGTTTATCTAATCCATTATTTATTGGGTTTCGTATTCTTCCCGATACATCTCGATCGCACTTTTCAGCTTAGAGTTAAGTTGTGGCCGGTTTTCAATCGCCGAGGTAACAATTTCCCAGTTAGATTCCGAAAGAACGGGTTGAGATGATTTTTTTCATTACAGCAAGATTGGCTAATTTGATATTGTAGCAATTTTTATAAATATTAATTCCTTTTATCAACATCTATAGCAATATCACAGTTTCAGTAAATTGATTTTCGCTATTACGATGGCGAAGATGTAAAGTAATTTCTGTATCGAGTCGCTTGAGAAAAATCAGTAGTTTGCCCTCACTGAACCGTTGAAACTCTCCGTTCATTAAATTAGATACTTCTGGCTGTGGAATGCCAAGAATTTGACTAATTTCGTGCTGTTTTAAGTTGCGTTGTTTCAGGATACGGATTACTTGAATTCCTATTTTGCCGCGCGTAAAAAGTTCGTCTGCATCCTCCAGTCCGAGGTCAGAAAATACATTGCCGCTGCTTTCTTCAAAAAAGGGTTCTTGAGTCATTTTTGTTCTTCCCTTGCCACTGCGTCCTTATAGCGTTGTTTAATCAAGTCAACATCAGCTTGTGGGGTTTTAATCCCCTGTTTTGATTTCTTCTGAAAAGCGTGCAGGACATAGACTTTTTCCCCAATCTTTACAGCGTAAACTGCCCTGTAAGTATCAGTATCGTAGCGTTTTACGATTTCATATACACCGCTGCCCACCACTTTAAAAGGCTTGGCTTGTAAAGGTGTTTCCCCTGCTTGCACCAGTTGCAGCGCATAACCTACCGCTTTTTGTACCTCTGGGGGAAACTCGCGGATATTTCTGCGAGAGTCTCCCATCCAAACAAGAGGTCGTAAAGCAATCTCTATAATGTCCTCACTATCACTCATTTTATATGGAAATTTTTCTAAAAACAAGTCAGACAATAGTGTGAAATTTCGAGAATTTTTACTCCTGCGTTCATATTATTCACTTATTTGATGGTTGCTGTCTTCTGAGGTAAGTTGTTGTGATAAATCCATCATAGTTATTTATTTCTAGATACACCAATACCACAATTGGCCTACTTTCGTGAATTATTATAGCATTTTTTTAGGTAGGCGATCGCTATTGCCTCGTGTTAAACTGAATCTAGCGGTCGTCTTAAGCAAGGAAAAAATAGCCGTGATACCTCTCAAAGAAAAACTCGTTGAAAAACTGAAAAATTTCTCTGAAATTGAACTGCAAGAAATCCTCAACTTTGCTGATTTCCTGTTATGGCAGCGGAAACAGCAGGAAGTAGCTTCGCCGCCCGATGAAACTGGCAACAGTCAACCAGCAAATATGGATGAAGAGTGCGAGGTTCATTATGTTGGTGGAGTCTTAGTCGTCAAATTGGAGAAGGCAAGCATTTATGATAAAAGCTAGAAAGTATTGATTGACATAATGCCTCTAGTATGATATCGTAAACTTTATATTTATTACAGTCATCAACTTAATATGACTAAGCCATTTCAAAGAATAATGCAAGCCGATGATTTGCTAGAAAAAGCTAAGCGTCGCGAACAACAGTTGAGAATTAAATCTAGGCAGCGGTCGTTACACGGAAAGTCTATTAGAACTCCTGCTATTAACACTATACTGAAAAAATCAGGAAACAGATGGGGATTTGGAAGTGAAAAATCCTTGGAAGATTTTGTATGGGATAACTTGGATTGTTTGTTTGGACTAACCGCTTTGAAGCGTCAACATACGGTTAACGGAGAAGCTTGTGATATTTTGGCACTAGATGAAAGTAAACAGTTAGTAGTGCAAGAGCTAAAAAACGAGGCAGATAAAAGTCTGATTCAGCAATTAACTCGTTATTATAGTAATTTGATTCAGTTCAAACCATACGATCGGGAAATAGATTATATCAAACCTATCAGGTTGGTCGCTATTGCACCTAGTTTTCATAAACAAAATTTAATAGATATAAAGTACAGCCAACTATCTTTTGAATTATTGAAATTTGATGTAATTCAAGAGGAAAATAAACTTTTTATAAATTTTAATAATATAGATACAGGTCAGGTTTTTAGTGCAGAGTTTCAACACAGTCAACAAGATGTTTGGGATATAGCAGCCAATTTACCGGAACCACCCAAAGCATTGTATAATATTATGGCCGAATGCACTTCTGAACATCAGGGAAAAGTTCTTAAAATTAGAGAACAGATTCTTTGTTTCCATGAGAAAATTCAGGAAATAACTGCTAGTGGTGTTGTTAAGTATGGTCGCGGTCAAAGTAAAATTTGTGCTGAAATTCGTCAGAGCAGTTCATCAAAAATGAATCAGGCTAATTCATCAAATTATCCGGGAATTTACTTGTATCTACCCATCCCTGATAAACAATCAGTAAGTTACAGGCAACCTCTAGGCAGAATGCAAGTCCTTGCTGATGAATTGCAGAATGTGATCTTGGCAGGCTATATTCCTGCCGGTAAAAGAGGCGTGTCAAGTTTTTATAAGTTTCAAAATTTTGAAAAATTTATAAACCCGGCAAGTGTAACAAACCAATCTACACAATTAGAAATTTTGATAGACTTAGCTTTAGAAAACTGGTTGGAAAGATTTTAAGTTTACTAAGATTGGATTCAAGAGATTAGCAATAAGGTGGGCAAATGCCCACCCCACTAATAACCTACGCGCCGACAGATTCCTTGGCCGCGTACAACACCTCAGCATTAATTAAAGCAATACCACGCTCGCGCGCAAACTTCTCAGTATTCCGCTTCACCTTACCCCGCACAAAACCAGGGATTTTATTCAACTCCGCCTGTCCATCCTTCGTCCAATTCATATCAGAATCAGCCGAAATACCTTTAGTAATCACTTCCTTCGTATCGTGGCCGCCGAAGATTTCCAGCAGGTGATCTTCCATTCCCAAAGTAAAGGAATTGTAGACCAAATCTACGCACTGATTCGTGCCTTCATAACCCAAAAATGGTTTGTAGCCGATCGGGAAATTTTGAACGTGAATCGGCGCAGCAATCACACCGCACGGAATATCAAGCCTTTTACCCACGTGGCGTTCCATCTGCGTGCCGAAAATCGCGGAAGGTTCCGCTTTCGCGATCGCATCTCCGATCGCCCCATGATCCTCCGTCACCAGCACTTCATCACAATACCCTTTTACCTCTTCCCGGAACCAATCAGCATCGTGTTTGCAGTAGGTTCCTGCCCACACAACGTGGATTCCCATCTCGCGAGACAAAATCTTCGTCATCGCCGCAGCGTGCGTATTATCGCCAAATACGACCGCTTTTTTGCCCGTTAAATTTTGGCAGTCGATCGACCTTGAGAACCAAGCAGCCTGCGACACAAATCGAGTTTGTTGGTCAATAAAATTTTCGTAATCAACATCCGCACCTTGAGCATTCAAAACTTGCTGAATCTTGCGGATACAGCGTGCAGTTTCTACCACACCCATCGGCGTAATATCCACCATCGGAGTGCCAAATTCTTTTTGCAAATACTCCCCGGTCATCATCCCCAATTCGCGATAAGGAACCAAGTTAAACCAAGCGCGCGGCAGTCTTTTCAAGTTATGAACCGAAGCACCTTCGGGAATAACTTCGTTAACTTCAATTCCCAAATCTGCCATCAAACGCTTCAACTCGGTGCAGTCGTGCTGGTTGTGGAAACCAAGCGTAGACATACCGATAATATTCACCGATGGTTTTTCGCTTTTAGTTTCTACTAAATCGCCTTTTTTGCGGGCTTTGTTAATGTAAAATTGGACGATTTGATCCAAAGTGCGATCGGCAGCTTGCAGTTCATTGACGCGGTAATGGTTAACATCCGCCAGCAATACATCGCCTTTGGCATCCAATTGAGCTCGCTCCACGAAGTTTTCCAAGTCTTCTTGCAGAATGCTGGAAGTGCAAGTCGGAGTCAACACGATTAAATCTGGGTGTTCTTCTCTGTCTTTGCGCGTGATATTGTCCACCACCCGTTCCTGCGAGCCCCGCGCCAGTACGTGTCTATCAACGACGCTGGTTGTTACCGGGGTGAAATCCCGTTCCCTCTCCAGCATGGAGCGCATGACGTTGAAGTAGTCGTCTCCAATCGGTGCGTGCATGATTGCGTGGACGTTTTTGAAGGAAGTCGCAACGAGCAAAGTGCCGATGTGGGCCGGCCCTGCGTACATCCAATAAGCCAATTTCATAGGTATTTTTCCTGATGCTGGTTGAGATTTGCCCGATCGGGCGATTACTGCTAAATTTTAAGGTTGTTTCCGATCTTCTCACCGGATGAATCCTTTAGAAATAGTAACTTTCTGAGAATTTACAGATGAGCAAAATCCTCAAACGCTTTTGCTGGTTGGGATTTGCCCCCCAATTCCCACAACTTTACCTTTGTTTTATGGCAATAATTCTTAATCTATTGTCAAGTTTCGTTAAGAAACCGACAACTTTTATCAACCTAGGATATCCAGCCGCACCTTACAGGTAGATTGCTGCCATAATTTGCAAAGATACATTTATTGACTTTTTAGACAACAAAGAATACACTATTAATTAATTCACTATTTACCCGGCACCAAAACTTGCAAATGGCGGGAGATATTGACGTAAAAAAAATCTCTGAAAAATCCCATGAAACTATCCAAAATTGACTTGAGCAATGTCTTAGCAGTCGGTCACTCTAACGGCCAGTTAGGACTATTGATCGATCGCGGTGAACAAGTCGAATTTATCGAAATTGCCGCTCCCGAAGCTGCAATGCACGGCCTGCAAATGGTTGATTTCATCGCCAATACAGATTCAACCGAACTCGATCCCGGTATTGAATTAACAGAAATTGCTTCTGGCAGCGAACCAATTGCTATGATGTCCGTAGATTCCCAAATGGCTAGAGCGATCGGATACAACGAAGAAGAGCAAGTTTTGCAAATAAAATTTAGCAGCGGGTCAGTCTATCAATACAGCGATGTGGAACCCCAAATGTGGGAATCTCTACAAGATGCTGATTCTACAGGCAAATTTTTTAACTCCGAGATTAAAGGTTATTATTCGAGCCGGCGCGTTGATGACTAGCGTGTAGTTAGGAGTTGCACCTTTGGGCGATTTGATTGAGGTGTGAGGCCTTCATTCAAGCAATCTCCTAAAAGCTGAGATTGTTTTTTTGTCAGGCGTGCGATCGAGTCTCACAGTAAATCCTTGCACAAATCCTGTATTTGTGCTTTTCTTTACGTAACTGCTGAGGTGACGAAACCCCGAGGGCGCTTTTGTCACCTCAGCAGTTCTTTGCTGTCAAGGCGTGTCTTCCCACACATCCCAAAAGATAGCTCTTGAGCGATAATGAAGAATAACATAGGATTTACGAAAAGAAACCCGATTTATACGAAAAAATCTTGGGTTTGTCAACGACTAGCAACGAAGAAACCCGGTTTCTAGCCCGCCGCGCGTCAGTCCTGTAACATTGACCAAGCACACCTAATTTGAGAGAACCCAACTATGATGGCAATTCCCGGCGTTGCAGTTCTCGCTCTCATTTATGAAAGCAGCACTTCCCTGGTTTACCGCGGCCACAACGAGCAGAACAACCAACCTGTTATTATCAAACTTATCAAAGAAGACTATCCGACTCCTGAAGAACTGAATAGATACAAGCGCGAATATGAGATCACTGCCAACTTAAGCCTGTTGGACGGAGTTGTAAAAGTGTATAAGTTGCAACAGGTTAGAAATAGTCTGGCAATGATCTTAGAAGATTTTGGCGGGGAATCTTTAAAAATATTTATGGCTTCCCAAAAATTTACCATTTTAGGATTTCTGACTACGGCCATCAAAGTTGCTGAAACTTTGGGCGAAATTCATGGAAAAAATGTAATTCATAAAGATATAAATCCCTCTAATATAGTTTTTAATCCTGCTACAGGACAAGTTAAACTCATAGATTTCAGCATCTCAACTGCATCCAACCTGGAAAATATTCCCAATAAAAATCCCAATTTTTTAGAAGGCACTTTAGCCTATATGTCGCCCGAACAAACCGGCAGAATGAACCGGGTAATCGATTACCGCACCGACTTTTATTCCCTCGGCGTGACCTTCTATGAAATCCTTGCAGGACAACTCCCTTTTCCCACTACAGATCCCATGGAGTTAGTTCACTGTCACATAGCCAAACAGCCAGTACCTCTCGCTGAAATGGCCCCAGAAATTCCTCAAGCTGTTTCAGATATAGTGATGAAATTGTTAGCAAAAACTGCTGAGGAGCGCTATCAAAGTGCTTGGGGACTAAAAGCAGATTTGGAATCATGCCTGTTTCAGTGGCAAACATCTGGGGTTGTTTCCGAGTTTCCTCTCGGCACTCAAGATATTTCCGACAAATTTCAAATACCTCAAAAACTTTACGGCAGACAGCGAGAAGTTGAAACTCTTTTAGCGGCATTTGAACGGGTGGCAGCAACAAATAATCGAGTCTACCGCACCGACGATTCTCAAATTTCTGTCATCAAAAAAGAACTCAAATCTAAAAAAGAAGTTCCCTTGTCAGTCCTGGCGAGAGGACAACATAAATCCCGCAGCGAGATGATGCTAATTGCCGGTTATTCCGGCATTGGCAAATCTGCAATGGTGAAGATTTTAGACAAACCGATTACCCGCCGGCGTGGATATTTTATTTGGGGAAAGTTTGACCAGTACAAGCGGACTATTCCTTACTCGGCCGTTGTCAGCGCTTTTTCGGAATTGGTACGGCAACTGTTAACTGAAAGCGAGGCTCAATTAGCAGTTTGGCGCGAAAAACTCCGCACTTCTTTCGGGCAAAACGGACAAATTATTATTGATGTCCTTCCCGAAGTTGAACTAATTGTCGGTGCTCAGTCTCCTGTAGCTGAATTGGGGCCGACGGAATCTCTGAACCGCTTTAATTTAGTATTTCAAAATTTCATTCGCGTATTTTGCCAGCCCGAACATCCGCTGGTCATTTTTCTCGACGATTTGCAGTGGGCTGATTCGGCTACTCTCAAATTGATCGAATTGATGATGACAGATGAAGCTACGCAATATCTGTTTTTAATTGGCGCTTATCGGGATAATGAAGTCAGTCCCACTCATCCTTTAATGATGACTGTGGAGACACTGCGAAATCAGGAAGCCATCATTAATCAGATTGCTTTGTCGCCGCTGGGGGTGGAAAACATAACTCATTTGATTGCGGAGACATTGCACAGCGATCGAGAATCTGTCAAACCCTTAGCTGAATTGGTAATCAGCAAAACCGACGGAAATCCTTTTTTTGTCAATCAATTCCTGCAAACATTGTATCAAGAAAACCTGCTCGTTTTTCACCCACCACAGTCGGGGAGCAAGGGCGGCTGGCATTGGGATATGACTCAAATTGAGCAGTGCGCTATCACTGACAATGTAGTAGACTTGATGGTACAAAAGTTGAGAAAACTGCCAAGTTCAACGCAGCAAGTTTTGCGTTTGGTGGCTTGTTTGGGCAACGAATTTGACTTGAATACTCTTTCTTTAATTAATGAAAAAGAAGCCTCGGAAACGTTTTCTCACCTGTTGCCGGCGATTAAGTCGGGACTGATTCTGCCAACTTCGGAATTGGAAAGCAAGTCATTAGATTACGTGCTGTTTCCGCTATTAATTCTGAATTATAAATTTTTGCACGATCGGGTACAGCAAGCAGCTTACGCTCTGATCGACGACTCGCAAAAAAAGGCAGTTCACCTGAAAATAGGCAGGCAAATCCTAGAAAACACTCCGGCTGAATATCGCGCTGACAGAATCTTTGAATTAGTCGATCACTTGAATGTAGCTCGATCGCTAATTAAAGACGATCGAGAATTAATTGAACTGGCAACGCTGAATTTAGACGCGGCCCGCAGAGCCAAAGATGCAACTGCTTATGTTGCTGCCTTGCAGTATTTGACCGCAGGCATGGACGGTTTGAGCAAGGATATGTGGGATTCCCACTATGACTTAGCCTTTGCTTTGCACATGGAGCGGGCAAATGTCGAGTATTTAAACGGTTTTTTTGAGAAGTCAGAAGAATTTATTAATATAACTTTGCAAAAAGCGCGATCGCCCTTAGAAAAGGTAGAAATTTACAACCTGCTGATCGTGCAGTACACCCTGCGGGCGAAGTACGAAGAAGCCGTTAAAGCCGGAATCAAAGCTTTGGACTTGCTAGGCATTGACTTGCCACTAGACGGGCTACAAAAAGTCATCTCCGAAGAATTTGCAGCAGCTACAAATATTTTAGCAGGTAGAGAAATAGCTTCCCTAATTGACGCCCCCGAAATGACTGTACCCGACAAAAAAGTTGCAGTCAAATTAATTACAAACTTGCTGACATCGGCGTACCTCAAAAATCCCGACTTGTGGAAAGTCAGCGTTTTAAAAGGAGTCAATCTTTCTCTACAATACGGTTTAGTACCCGAAGCATCTCTTTGCTATGCTGGCTATGGTATGTTCTTAAACGCAGTTTCGGGAGATTACAAAGCTGCGTATCAATTCGGCTTGCTATCGTTGAATCTCAGCGAAAAATCTGGCAATATCGGCTTGAAGTGCAGAGCTTGTTCATCCCTGGTCAGTATTTTTTATTACTGGTTCAATCACATCAAAGATTCCCACGCAATCAGCAATGAAGGATATCAAGCAGCTTTAGAATCAGGAGATTTAGAGTATGCGGGTTATATCCTGTCCAACCGCATAGCTAACTCATTTTTTCAAGGTAAAGAAATCTCGCAAATTCTGGCCGACACGAGCAGGTATTTGCAGTTCAGCCAAAAAACCAAAAATCAGCTCGTAACCGATATATTATTAGGGGTAGAGTTAATCCTGCGTAATTTGGGTAAACTAACTCCTGAAAAGTTTGTATTTGAAAGCGAAGATATCAGCGAAGCTGAATACGTACACAACTGTCAAGCTCATCAAAATTTGTACTCTCTCTGCCTTTATCAGATTCGCAAATGCCAGGTAATGTACTGGTACGGCAACTTCAACGAAGCGCTACAACTAGCTTTGGAAGTAGAAAAACAGCTATCTTTTATTACCGGAGCGATACCCGCTACCGAATGGAATTTTTTCTTTTCTCTAACTTTAGCAGCCGTTTTCCCAAATGTTTCAGAAGACAAGCAAAAGGAATACTTGGAAAAGTTAGAGGCAAACCAAAAACAGATGAAAATTTGGGCAGACAACTGTGCCGAAAATTTTCTGCACAAGTACCTTTTAGTACAAGCAGAAATAGCCAGAATTTCCAAGAAAGATTCAGAAGCTGTAGAATTGTACGATTTCTCTATAAATTTAGCCCAAGACAATGAATTTGTCCAAAATGAAGCGCTAGCTAATGAACTAGCAGCTAAGTTTTGGTTGAGTAAAGGCAAGTATCAATATGCCAAAATCCACTTGCGCGAAGCTCACTCGTGCTACTTGCGCTGGGGTGCAGTTCGCAAAGTAGAAGATTTAGAACAGAAGTATCCGCAGTTGCGGGAAATGACGCCAATCAATGGAAGTTTTAACAACAATCAAACTACCACAACTATTCATACTTCTACTGGCAGCGATGCGAGAGTGCTGGATTTGGCAACGGTAATGAAAGCATCTCTGGCGATTTCTAGCGAAATTGTCCTCGATAAGTTGCTGGCTTCTTTGATGAGAATCTCCTTAGAAAATGCGGGTGCTCAATTAGGTTTTCTGATTTTAGTCAGAGATGGTAAACTGTTGATTGCAGCTAAAGCGTCAGTATTTGCTGAAGATGTAGCTGTGCTGCAATTTACGCCTGTTGGAGACTATCATGATTTACCTGTGACGGTGATTAATTATGTGGAAAGGACTCGCTCGGATTTGGTGTTGAGCAATGCGGCGGCTGAGGGACTATTCACAGCCGATCCTTACATCGCTAAACACCAACTCCAATCTATTTTGTGTACTCCAATCATCAATCAAGGCAAACTAATCGGCATTCTTTATTTAGAAAACAATTTGACTGTCGGAGCATTTACTCCCCACAGATTGGAAGTTTTAAGGTTGCTTTCTTCCCAAGTGGCTATTTCTTTGGAAAATGCTCTGCTTTACAATTCGGTGGAACAGAAAGTGCAAGAACGGACGCAGGAGTTAAATGAAAAGAACGAGCGTTTAGAACAAACTTTGCGCGAACTGAAACTCACTCAAGCTCAATTAATCCAAACGGAAAAAATGTCTAGTTTGGGGCAAATGGTCGCTGGTGTAGCTCACGAAATTAATAATCCTGTAAGTTTCATCTACGGCAATCTTAATCCGGCTAGCGAATACGTTAAAGACTTGCTAAAATTGATTGAGCTTTACCAGCAGCACTATCCAGAACCTGCGGATGAAATTCTCGAAGAAATAGAAACAATTGAGCTGGAATTTTTGAGCGAGGATTTGCAAAAGCTGCTGGATTCCATGAAAGTAGGAGCGGAAAGAATCCGGGATATTGTGCTAAGCTTGCGGAATTTCTCTCGCCTCGACGAAGCGCAAATGAAGTCGGTAGATATCCATCAAGGCATCGACAGTACGGTGATGTTGCTGCAACCGCGCCTGAGAAAAGAGGGCGGGCGTTTGGGAATTGAGGTGATTAAAAATTACAGCACGCTACCACTAATTACTTGTTATGCGTCTCAGTTGAATCAGGTATTTATGAATATTTTGACAAATGCGATCGATGCTCTCCTCGTAGCAAGAGATTGCCCGGAAAACTCTCATCAACAGCCTACGATTACAATTTCTACGGAGGTGACAGACAGGAATTCTGCCATAATTAGAATTGCCGACAGCGGGCCGGGGATGAGCACGGAGGTGCTGCACAAGATATTCGATCCATTTTTTACAACTAAGCCCGTGGGTTCGGGAACTGGTTTGGGATTGTCTATTTCTCACTCGATTGTTGTCAGTTCTCATGGCGGAAAATTGACTTGCGTTTCTGCACCCGGAGAGGGGAGCGAGTTTATTATTGAAATTCCGATCGCCCCCAAGCAAGTTTTGTAATCGGCACCACTATTAACCAACATCCCCAAATCAAGTCCAGTTAGCAACCCTTAACAATCCGGCCACGCATTGTGTTGTCATATCAAATCTGTTAGCATCGGAATTATTCATATATCTCTTCTTTTCATCTGCGTGAATCAGCGTCAATCCCTTGTCATCTGCGGTTAATACATTCTCTTTTT
>JARCMA010000666.1 GCA_030248405.1 Microcoleus sp. MP8IB2.171 | reverse complement strand
TGTTATACCAAGCGTTTCACTCAAATGGTTTTCATAATGAGATAGTACATTTCCAACTTCAAGGATGCTGGATGGTTTGTTGATAGTGGCAAGAAAGTTAAAAGCAATAGGTATCTCTACAGCTCTTTCGGTAGGATTGTTAAAATTTATACGATTGTAATAAAACTCTTGGTTATTGAAAAAAAACGTTCTTTTCCATTCTTGCATTGTGGCTCATCCTGTCTTTTCTAGATTAAATTTATTCAGCTTTGAGACTTGTGTAAATTGACGTAAGTGATCCTGACAATGATTCCATTTGACTCATCTGCACGTCAACCCAATTTTCGCATAAATGATCCCCAAGCGCAGCTTATATTACAGCAATTTCCGTTAGTCTGTTAAGACTAGCGTCGATAGCTATATGTTCCTGCAGGTTTAATCTGGAATCAATCACTGTCGCCAGAATTTCTGACAACGCATGATGACTTTCACCTGTTGCACTTACCCAACCGTCTGGCTGTTCGTGCTGCAACATCAAGTACATCGCCTCTCAAGAGTTCAGGATTCAACCACAGTTTACACTAAGGTCAGGTCATTAAGGTTACATCTTGTCAAAAGTACACAACTTAGTGTAAGCTCAATTAGCTCATCAGCTTAGCACGATTGACAGTAACTCAAGATGGAAGCAAAAAAAACTGCCGTTGATTATTTGGACGAGGGCGATAGACTTCTAGAGTCAGGGACTCTGGAGGAGGCGATCGCAGCTTACCGCCGTGAGATTGAGCTAAATCCTGACATCTCTTGGTCTCACCACAATTTAGGGGAAGCTCTAGCAAAGCTTGGTCAATTCGAGGAAGCGATCGCAGCTTACCGTCGCGCGATCGAACTCAACCCGGATTTTTCGTGGTCTTATCACCACTTGGGAGATGTCCTCGATAGACAACAACAGTGGGAGGAAGCGGTGGTTGCTTTCCGCAGGGCGATTGAACTCAATCCTGAACATTTCGGGTCTTACTGCGGGTTGGGGCAGAGTTTGGGGAATTTGGGTCAGTTGGATGAGGCGATCGCCGCTTACCGTCAAGCCATAGCTATCAACCCGGATGTTGATTGGATTCACCCTATAATAGGGGATGCTCTCCTAAAGCGAAGTCAGCTAGATGTCAAGTCTGCGATCGCTTCCTACCGTCAAGCTATTGAGATCAATCCAGATGATGTGCAAGCATACCGCAAGCTCCTGACGATTCAGCCAGATAACTTTGAGATATATTTGGAGTTAGGGAATACTTTAGTAAAACAAAATCAGTGGGAAGACGCGATCGCCTCGTACCGTCGCGCTTGCCAATTGAATCCAAAATCTTTTGAGTCTTATTACCAGTTAGGGGAAACTTTATGTCGGCAGACCCAGCTAAAGCTAGAATCTTTACGGTCTAATCCAGATGCAGGAAAAGTTCTGCTTCAGGAAATCCAAAAGGATGACTCTACAATCACTCTTTCTCAACTCAATGACGCCGCCTTTAGAAAAGCTACTAACCACCTCAACGCCACAGATTTTGTCAAAGAAGTTTACCGCGCTTATTTGAAACGCGACCCCCAAGAGATGGAAATAGAGGGATACTCTCAAATTCTCCGCGATGGCTCGCACACCCGGGAGACGCTTCTGAGTATGTTCCGGGAATCGCCGGAATTTAAGCACCAATTAAATAAATCTAGGTATCGAGATGAGGAGATAGCCTTTCACTGGCGGACGCTGGAAATCAGTCATGAGTCTGTTTCAGAAGAGCTGGCTTGTTATCAGCGGGCGAGCGAACTCAATCCAACTTCTTATCAGTCGCATTACAAATTAGGAAAAGCCCTGACAAAACAAGACAAATCTCCTGATGCGATCGCAGCTTATCAAAAAACCGTGCAGATCGGTATACTTCTGGCACAAGAAAACCGCTTAGAGGAAGCGCTTTCCTGCTACCAAAAAGTTTTAGAAACAATCCCAGATAGATTTACAATTTACTCAGATTTAGCAATACTCTTAGTACGCCTTGGGCGGTTAGAGCAATTACTAGCTTGCTACCATCAGGTTTTTAAGCTGTCGCCCAACAGCGCTAGAGCTTACCACAATTTAAGTCTCCTTCTGGCGCAACACCATCTGATAGATGAGGCGATAACTTGTTTTAAACAAGCCCCACAGATTCAACGCTCTACCGAGTGGGATGTCTGCGAGAACATATGGCAGGAATTGCACAAACTTAACCCAATTGATGAAGCTAACTTTTTCGATGAAATAGAAATTAAATTGGAAGTAGCAGAAGATTACTTCAGATTAGTAAGTAAATATAAAATTCTTACACTGCAATCCTTGACAAAGGCAGATAATAAATATCTGGAACAGATGGGGCTGTCGCTACCCAACCTGGAATTAATAGGACAAGATAACTGGAATTTGGAAGAAATATATATTAATAGTTTTAGCGATTCGCCTCAAGAATACCTTACCACAAAAATTAACCTAATTTCGCCTTATGAGCAAGTTTTAGTGGAGACTGGTTATATTTATTCTGTTTGCCCTTTTAGCGGGAAAGTTCTGAGGTCTAATCAATCATTTGTCATCAATCATCAAGAGATAGGACAACATGATTTACAGGGGTTTATTTATCGTTTTGTAGGAAGCGAAATATTTTATTTAATGAATGGCTGCGCAATGGGGGAGAAACTTTTGGTTTATGTACCAAGGCTTGAGCTAATTATTAACTTAAATACAGCATTAGTAGGTTTTGCACGATCTGAAGAGAGTATCAATAAGCTAAAGAGTTATATGGTTAGCTGTTGGAAGCAAGTCAAATCTTACATAGCAACTGCAGAGAAAAAAGTAGCTGATGTTGTTGGCTTGGGTTTCAACATCGGACATTACTTGTGGCAGGACGTGACAGGTATTGACGTTATTTCTAAACATGGGTTGAGTCAAAATATGGACATTATAGTAGGAGATGGTGAATATTTCAGTATCGGAGAGATTTTCCCAGAGATTCCGCCTCACAATCAGATTCATGTTAAAGACGTTTGGGATGCTTTTAAAGCTGTATTGGATAATAATTATGTTGCGTTCAGGGCAAATGGTCTATTTATAGAAGAGAAATTAATCAACAGACTATGTGAGGCTTCGTTCAAAAAATGTGAACAAAATTTTTTGAACGAAGTAGAAATAGCAAAGCAGCATTTTCCGCTGCTGGCAGTCCAAATTCGCATCAGTAGTAGGGTCTGGCTAGGCCAATTAGAAGGAATAGCAAATATCATCAAAAGCCTGTATTCAGATTTTCCGAATTTGGGAGTTGTCTTTGATGGATGGTCTATTACCGGTAACGAGGATTCTACAAGTACAAGTTGGCCTCTAATTGAAAACGAAAAAGCCATAATGAAAAAAATACTTGCTCTTATCCCTCCTACTATCGACACGTATAGCGCGATTGGTGCTACGACTGACGAAACCGTTGTTTGGGCTAAGGCTATAGACTTACACATATCACCAGTCGGAGCAGGACTAACTTATCCAGTATGGATAGCTCACAAACCAGGCGTATTGTATGCACACACTCAAATACTTAATAACTTTGCAAAATACTATTGTGCAACCTCAAAACTTTATTTGGAAAAGATGTTACCACAATTATTGATACCAAATGATAGTATTGTTGATTCCTCATACTTTAACTATGATTGTGATTGGCAGGCAATTTATAATGAAGCTATTAAAATATTAAAGCAGTTGAATGACAAAAAATAATCATGTTAGAAAAACTCTCGTGAGAGGGGTCTTGGCTCTTCAACCATCCCCCTAAGTAAGGAAGAACCAGAGTTTTGGAACAATGAAAGCTAAAAGTGCTAACATCACCAAAAATTCCAGCTTTTCTACCCTTATACTCAGATATAATAGCACTCCTATCCGAGAATTTTCATTACTTTCGCTGCAACCATGCCCCCGGCCAGTGAGTCACATTCTCCGTCAAATCGCTCTCGCTAAACGGCCATTTAGGCTGCTCCAGCACAAACTCAGGATGTCCCTCCGCAAACTCAGCCGCCGCCGCAGTAGGATGATCCCACTTCCACTCTGGATTGCCGCGCGGCACATCATCCAAATCCTTCATAATCCCATCTGTAGCAATTATGTAGGAACCCGGTGTCACCAGACCGCAATAAGCCTCTAACTCGTCAGCAACGTGCTGTTTCGTGTGGCACGAGTCAAGACAAACCAAGACAGTCTCCCCAGGATTTAGAAGTTTTTTCACATCACCTACAATGGTGGGGTCTGTAGAACTCCCTTCCACTAAAGTAATGAACGATGACAATTCATGTTCTTCTATAGCCTTGCGGTTGTGAGGTCTGATTTCAATGTCAACTCCTATTACCCTCCCTTTGCCCATTGCTTTACAAAGACTTGCATAATAAATCAGAGATCCACCATGCGCTACACCTGTTTCAACAATCACATCCGGTTTAACTTGATAAATAACTTCCTGAATGCGAATCACATCTTCAGGCAGTTGCAGCAAAGGGCGACCGAGCCAACTAAATGTATAAGAATATTTCTGATTCCATCCGACTTTAACCCATTGCAACGATATCAGTTCAAAAGCCTCTTTTGTATAAAGGTCTAATACCTGCTTCTGGTTATCAATTTCACAAGTGAGTGTTTTTTCAGTCGTATCGATTGTCAATTTCATAAGCTACTCCACTAATAAGTCAATATTGAGATTGGCTGCCTTTAATAAAGCTGAATTTTCTTCATAATAATTCGGATTCATCAAAATAGCAGTTGTAATTCCCCGATCGCCCATCTGCTGATAGCTGACAATGGGGTGGGCTGTCCCAGGGATATACTTACCTTGTTTGTTAGGGTTCAGGTCAACAATGCAGTCAATCCATTTACCATCGGGATCGATAGTATTGGCAAAAGTTACGCCCTTAGCTCCCGCCCCCCAAAGAGCAACTTTTCCTTGACTAGCTAATTCTTGAATCTTAATTTCCCACTTTCCGATCAGTTCCCGTTCTGATGTAGCAAATTGCTTAGCTAAAATTGAGATGGATGCTGGGTTTTTGGTAGCCGCAGGTTGTTGGGCCGGAATCGTAGCCTCTAACCAGAGATATTGCCCTCCAAATACATGATGTACACTCTCAACTTTAAAACCAGATACTTCAAAAGCCGTCGCTAGCGACTGTGACGTAAAGTAGGAACAGTGTTCGTAGAAAAAATCCCATATTACTTGATTGCGGAGTATCCACTCGACGCATGGCGTTTCAAAGAAAACACGAGCTTGAGGGGAATTAACCAAGGCTTGTCGGACAGAAGAGAGTAAGTTCAGAGGATCGGGAACGTGTTCGATCGCGTGGCGACAAACAACCACGTCAGCATGAATATTAGCACACTCTGAGTCATAGTAACGCTTCTCAAACTTCAGGCGACCGTCAAGAACAGTTTCTTCCCCGACATAACTTGGGTCAAACCCATAACCCTGATTTCCCAATTCCTCAGATTCTACTAGCTTCCTTAAAAATGAACCCTTACCGCAGCCAACTTCCACAATCGAGCAATTTTGAACATTTTTATCATAGATTAAAGACCGGGCAAGTTCGCAAATATAACTCTCAAAAGATGGCGAATAAGTCTGGGTGTTATCATAATCTTTGCCATAGCTTAACTTTGAACCATCAAAATCAGCATTGAAAATAAATCCACAGTCTTCACAAACTGCTAGATTCAGACTTCCGCGATTGATTTCTAAAGCAGATATGCGATCGCACATCACGAGGTTTTGATGAACGGGTACGCTACCTCGCAGCAAAAATGGGGATACTAAGTTGGAACTACAAACAGGGCATTTCTGCATATTTAAAACTCATTTACAGGTGAAATTTTAGATTTTGTGTAGGTGTTAACTTCCTTATTTGAAAAAAAATACTGACTAATTGCTCAATTTGCAATCCTGTATTATTTGAGTTTCCCACCAGATTATAGCTTGTCTTAATCCCATCTCTAAGCTAAACTTTGGCTGCCAACCCACCTCATTCAATAAGCGACGCACATCAGCCACTAACAAGGGCGGTTCTGTCGCAGCAGACGGTACAGCACCTAACTGCACTAAATCAGGTTTTCCGATTAAATCAGCTATTTTATAAACTACATCCTTAATCGCGATCGCCCTTCCAGAAGCAATATTAACAGCACCCGTCACGTCACTCTCCAAAAGAGCCACAAAAGCATCAGCAACATCCTGCACGTACATAAAATCGCGAATTTGATTGCCGTGAGAACAACGAGCCGGTTCTCCCTTCAACAGAGAAAGAATCACCGAAGAAACCAGCCGATTCGGATACTCGTAAGAACCGTAGGGAAAGAAAATCCGTCCCCAAGCAATGCTGAGACTTGTTGTCTGTGAATAGGAACTCACTATCTCGTGCAAAGCTTTTTTACAAATACCATAGGGAGTATCTGGATTGAGCGGTGTTACAAATTCCGAGCAATAACCGTAATTCCAATCATACTCCGCACAGGTGCCGCCCATCACAGCGCGATCGCCCCCATGCTCTCGAAATTGCCTCAACAATTCTATACTAGCTTGCACCCACAAAAAGTTATCCTCAGATTTCCAATATTGACCGGGTACAGTATAACACCATGCAAAGTGCAACAAATGCGTTGGCTTTACTTGACAAATTAACTCTTTAATGGCGAGAATATCTAACAAATTTGCCAGATGCCACCTACAGTCAGAACTTAAACTCGGCAAAGTCTTAGAAGCGACAGCATGAACCTCAAAGCCGCGTTCCACCAGCGTCTTTAAAGCGTGTCTGCCAACAAAACCCCCCGCACCAGTAACCAGCACTTTTTTCATAGCAAAAAATCAGAGTAACTCCGGTCTTTTTCCGAAATCACACGCTGAGATATCTCAGGCCAATCAATTCCAAATATCGGGTCATCCCACCGCACTCCCCTAGCAGATTCCGAGCAAAAAAACTCCGACATCTGATAGAAAACCTCAGTATTGTCAGCCAAAGTTTGACAGCCGTGAGCCATACCTTCAGGGATATATATCATCTGTCGATTTTCAGAATTTAGCTCGACTGAAAACCAGTCTTTGAAAGTAGGCGAATCGGGACGCAAATCTATGATTACATCATAAATTCCACCTTTTACACATCTAACCAACTTCGCTTCTTCGTGGGGTTTTGCCTGATAGTGCATCCCCCGCAAAGTACCTTTCTTCAGGTTAAAAGAAATATTGCATTGCACTAAATTAGGATTCAACCCATGTTCTGCAAACTCCTTTTGACACCAAGAACGCCCAAAAAAGCCGCGCTCGTCCTCTATTCTATCTACCTCAATAACGTAAGCTCCCTTAATTTTTGTTTCAGTAAACTTCACCTTATCACCTCCACTTGAGGAATCAGCACCACAAACTTACCTCCCCACTCCCGGATATAATCCATCTGACTTACTATCTCATCTTTGATGTTCCAAGGCAAGATCGCCAAATAATCCGGTTTAGTTTCCCTAATTTTATCTGGATGATATACCGGAATCTGAGTGCCCGGCAAAAACAAACCCTGCTTGTGCGGGCTTAAATCCACCGTATAATCTATCAAATCCGTGCGGATACCGCAATAGTTCAGCAGCGTATTAGCCTTAGCCGGCGCACCGTAGCCCGCAATTGATTTGCCCTGGTTTTTGGCATCTATTAAGAAACTTAGCATTTGGCGTTTGGTAGACTTAACC
>JARCMA010000665.1 GCA_030248405.1 Microcoleus sp. MP8IB2.171 | reverse complement strand
GGGTTTGGTAGTTTTTCTCATTGTCAAATACCTGTTTCTAGACCACTCATATTTATAAATGCACTATTTTGTTATTTTGTCAATGCGTAAGTCCTAATATTGTTTAAATACTGCAGGATTTTATACCAATAGCCCGGACTGTTTTTAGTTCGTAATCTGAAACCTTAGATTTTTCGTTGGTAGCTCACATCTTGCATCATTCTCAAGAACAGGCTTTCCGGCCTGTTCCACAACAAGTGCAATTTCTTGTGGGGAGTAGGGGTTGGGCAGGAGATCCCGCCCATAAAAAGCTTATTGAAAATGGTGCAAGATGTCAGTTGGTAGTTCGATTGCCACATCGCCTTGAAATCCTTATTCTACGGTTGGCACTCAACAACTGTCCGAAGTATTTTTATACCTGTTCACAAAAAAATGCAATTCTAGGCAACCTCCAAACCTTTATCTCATAAGTCATTCCCAAATCTAAAATCTAAAATCTAAAATCTAAAATCTAAAATAGAATGATCTTCAGCGCCTGGGGCCTTCACCCCAGGCCGATCGCTCTCACAAATTTTCGGTAAACTGGTTTATCCAGCCATACTCCCCATACTCAGCGGCACCATCTCGCCGTGAATCGTCAGGCCTAATAACATCGGCCCACCCGGTCGGATCAACTCTCCTGTAAGCGCGCAGCGTTCCTCCTGCTGTGCTGTTGCATTAATGCTGGCTCGAATATCCGATCGAGAAAACATCTGCCGATACTCTCCAGACTTCTGCTGCACGTAATTCCAGAGCAAATCTCGAATCAAAGCTTGATAGCCTTGATTGCCTGCGAGCTCTTTAAGTCTCTCTTTGAGTTCTCTTTCGAGTCGAATGCTGGTGACTTCCATTTCGGTGGTTGAGGTTCTAGGTAGGGTATGCATAATTTTTTCTCCGTGACGGGTGGACATGTGTGTAATATCAGTGTAGTATGTTTACAGCTAGATTGAAAGCCTCTTAACCACCTTCTGCCTACAGTGAAATTTCTCCCCACCTACTCCACCTATCAACTGAATTGCGATCGCTCCACGGGTCACTCCGAGTCGTTACGGCACTTCTTTAGGACGGGTTTTGCGACTGTCGCAGCGACCTCGTGGGCGGGCTTGGGCCTAAACAAACGCGGTTATAGTGGATTAGGACAAATTGCAGAAATTCATTACAACGAGGTAGACCGGGACGGTCTGCAAGTGGCACAGCCAGATCGAGATACACGAAGCGGGAGGTACAGCTAAACGACTGTACCAACACAGGATAAAAATTTGCCTTTAGCAGTTTTTCTGGCCCCCGCTTCTAAGTAAGAGAAGCGGGGGCATTTGATTGGATATTTGAGAAATTCCCAAAGGCTTGGGGAACTCGCAAAAACTAGATATAGCCAATGCGGGCGTTGCACCGAAAATTCCAAATCCCAAATCCCAAATCTAAAATCTAAAATCTAAAATCTAAAATCTAAAATCCAAATGAGGAGGAGCAAGCCGTGACCGTAGTAACTGATGTATTGAGGCAATCTGTGGTGGTGTTTTCTCAGAATTACCTACCAATGAGCCGTGTCAACATCAAACGGGCGATCGTACTTTTAGTAACAGGCAAGGCTGAACCTCTGGATTTTAGCATTGGCAACGGCTGGCTGGTACGATCGCCCAGCACCAGCATCCACGTACCTGAACAAATCCGCTTGACTTTTGGTAACAGGGAACGTCTTTGGAAAGTGCCCCCGGTCAATCGCCGGGAAGTTCTGCGCCGCGACGTTCATTCTTGTCAATACTGCGGTAGCAATCGGCATTTGACGCTGGATCACGTGATGCCTCGATCGAAGGGCGGCTCGCATACTTGGGACAACGTGGTGACTGCTTGCGAACGGTGCAACTCTCGTAAGGGCGATCGAACTCCCGTAGAAGCTGGAATGACTCTGCGAACTAAGCCGAAGGCTCCTATACACCCCACTGTTGCTTTTGCCGAACTTTTTTGGCACGAATACCAAATTGGGGAATAGGGCAGTTGACAGTTGACAGTTGTCAACTGACAACTGACAACTGACAACTGACTACTAACAAATTTTCAATTCCAAATTTAGGGCTGTCAATATGCTGAAGTTGACTTACACTGAAACGGGCTTTAACCTGGAGCGTTTGGCTCAATCTCCCGAACAGTTAGTGGCGCTGCGAGTTGTGCTGGCTATGCGAGTTGGTCAAAGCATCAGCGTCGAACCGAGCACTGCGGCATTTTTGTTGCCGGCGAATTTGCCGGCGCTGTCTCTGTTGGAATCTGAGGCCCGCCGAAACGACAACGATGCGATCAACCTTTGTGTTGCTGATGCTGACTTTGTAGAAGTGACTCTGCGCGGTACGTGGATTTCTGAGGCGTCTGAGGGGGCTGACGGCGTGTTTGCGACTGTGTTGGGCGATCGGGCGGAGCTCTTGCTGCTCAAACTCTGGCTCGAAACTCAGGCTGCTGCGGAGGTTGTCGGGGAAGTCGGCGATTAATATCGGATGTTGAACAAGGAAGAGGGAAGAGGGAAGATTTCTCTCTTTCCCCCTCTCTCCTTATGGCGTATAAATTATGTTGAAGTAAATGCCGTTATCTTGCAGATTGTCGCCCCGATCGCTAATTCTCACCAAAGGAAAAGCGTAATCTACGCGCAGATTCACCCGCTGTATCGGTTCCCAGATTACCCCCAAACCCACACCTGCTAAAAATGTCTGATTTGTTAATTTATTAGGATTGTTCGCAACGTTCCATACAGTACCCGCATCCAAAAAAGGAGCCAATTGAAGTTTGGGATTTCCCGAAGCATCGCGCTGCAAAGTAATCCGATCTTCGATGGAAACTCTGAAGCCGTTATCGCCAGAACGGACATTTTGGCGGTAGCCGCGCAAAGATTGCCCGCCGCCAATTACAAATTGCTGGGAAGGCAACAAACTATTAGCTGACAACTGTAAGTCTGCCTGCAAAATTAATAAATGTTTGTCATTCAATCGCTGTACTCGCTGCACTTGACCCAGCCAACTCAAAAATTGTCCGTCGGGATCAGAACCTTCGTTTTGAGTAGCATCAAACAAGCTAGTGCCGATCGTAAATTGCGATCGCACGGCCCAAGCACCCTGCGGGTCGCGGCGAATGTAGTCCTGTCCCAGCTTAATTGCGCTCGTAGTGGTGACACCATTGGAGTCCGGGCCGATGCCAAAACGAAACGGGTCGCCGCCGAGAAAAGTTCTGCCTCTCTGATAAGTAAAACCGGCAGACAAGGCAAATTCTTCGATCGGCGTTCTTCGCAACGGCTGGCGGTAACTTAATTCAAATAAATGCGATTTTCCCGAAATGTCAAAACGGTTAAAAGGTGCTTGTACAATACTGTTGCGGTTTGGCGCCGCCCTCAATTGCAAAGTGCCGTTCATCGCATTTAGCGGCACGCGATAGCTGAAATCAAACACATCTGAATCGCCGAGCGATCGATAATAAGCCCCTGCCAGTTCGTCGCCATTTCCTGTTATATTGCGGTGCCGCAAACTAACTCCCAATCTTTCGGAACCGACACTGGGAGGCGAGTAATTGTCAATGCTGAAACTAGGCTGAAATGGATTAGCTTCCGAGATTCGGACGATCAGAATGCTCTCGCCTTCATTATCCCCAGCCCGCAGACTGGCTTCTACATTGTCAAATAAAGGATCGACTCGCAGCAGCCGGAGTTGGTCTTCTAATGAAGCTGTGCTTAAAGGCATTCCGGCACCGAGTCGAATCCGGCTGCGGATGTAACTTGGATTCAATCTTTTAGTTCCTTCTACCTCAATTCGGGCTAGCTTGCCTTCAATCACTTGAATTTGGACTACCCCTGCGGTGATAGTTTGGGGCGGCAAGACTGCTCTCGAAGTGATGTAGCCACGATTGAGGTAAATTTCGGTAATTTTGTCGGCGATTTGTTTGAGCTGTTCTAGGGTGGTAGAACGGCCTTCTAAGGGGTTGACTAAGGCATTAATTTCATCTTGGCTTAAAATTGTGCTGCCAACTACTTGAATTTTCTGCACCTCAATTGGTGTATTCGGCAGCGTTGGGGGAACTGGCGTCGGCGGCCCCGGCGCTACTGTGGGCGGTACTTGGGGAGGTTCTGGGGAAGGCTGCGGGGCAGGTTGCAGAAATCGATCGCGATTTGGATCTGGCTGAGTCGGTGGCGGTGGCAGGTTGGGAGGCGCCGAGGGTGGGTTCTGGGCTAAAACATGATTGCAATCTAGCTGGTTCTGACATTGGGGATCGTTGTCAACCAGATTTGTTGGTTCGGGCAAGATGCCCGCACCACAAGCAGTTTCATCGATTGTGGAACAGGCATCTTGGCTGTTCTCGGCGGGGTTCGATTGTGTTTCTGGTTCAGGGTTTGTCTCGATGGAATCGGGAAGCTGATTTAAGTTGGTCGCTGTTTCATTCTGGTTGATTTCCAGTTTTTGCAGTGCTAATACTTGATTGCCCGTATCTGCTGAGTTGTCAGCGGCGACGGGCAACTGAGAAATATCGTTTGTTTGGGATATAGCTTTATTGGCGTAAAAGCAAACCATCGGGAGCGCAGTTAGAAGTGAAATCCCCAACCGAAATAGTGCAATATTTGCATTCGGGCGCATAATTAATAATTTCTCTAAAATAAGTTTGTCGGCTGCTTGACTATGCTAGTTTATCATTTAGTATTAGGCGAAATTTGACCATCAAAATCTCCACAGTCCGCCTTTCAAGATGCCAGAAGTCCGAACTGCTGATCAGTACACAAATTTTAATTTATTTAGGACGATCGACCAAACAACCCGCAACAACCAAAAATCATCTGTGGCGCTGCCAAATACCGCGCTCGAAACCGAGTTTTTCCTACTTGCTGCACCAGTCATACTATTTTAGGTTTGAGATTTTAGATTTTAGATTGGGTAATGACTGATGGCTATAGCAATCCGATCTGAGCCTCAACAGATAACGACCGCTCGTCTTGCTAGACTTCATTCCTAGCAGGGGTTTCAGGTTTTTCCGATCTAGAAAATTAATTAGGATTGCTATATCACCGTTTGGAGCTTGCCTACCGCTGCATTCTTTTTTGAAACTGGTGTTGAATTATTTTCTTGTGATAGGCGTTAACTCACTTGCGACTAAGGGTTCTTGGGCTATTTTGCCGAGTTCGACTGAGTTCAACACTGCTAACCACTTGATCGCTAAACTGGCATCGCCGGGAGACTGGATACGCAATTGAGCTAGAGTTGCCAGGTACTCGTACCAGAGACTTTGTTGGGCGAAGATGCTGAGCTTGGTGAGATCGGACGATCGATCCAACTGTGTTTTCACGGTTGAGGCGAGTGTGGTGCGGTTGATCCACCCGGAAACGAGAACATCATCTGTTGTATTTTTTGGGTTGCATTTGATAGTAAAGTACCATTGATAGTTTTTGCCAACTTCCAGGGCTGGCGAGTTGTCGTCGGAGCCGAGGCTGACGCTAACTACACCTGCACGGCTAGTTACCATGCGAAAGCTTTTTTTGTATAGTGTTTTGTCCCTTTCGTCTGCTAACTCAAACTGAACTGTCTTGTCGAGGGCTACGGGAAGGTAGTAGAAAAATGTCGGCTTTGCTGATATGGTTTGCCCCATAGTTGATTGGGGAATCAAGGCAGTTAAGGCAGTTGTGGCCGTGGGGCATTCTAAGCCGCGGGTTCCTCCCCCTTCACGCCTTCCGGGTACTCCGTCCTCCGGCGGTTGAAAGCTATTCCACGTGGAGCCCGTTGGCTGAATGTTCGGTCTGCTTCCGCTGGCTTCAGGGGGTTGAACTGTTTGCCAGTTGAGCGGTAGCTGCGGTGGTGAGGCGCGCTGGACAATGTTTGCGGGGCTGTTGAGAGCCTCTGCTGGTATTAAAAAACTACCGGCGGCAACTGCCTCTAAAGACAGAATTAAGGAAAGAGTACCGATATTTAGAGCAGACTTCAAAGCCATGACGAACCTGCCTTTTGATGAACCTAGGAACTTTATCGCACGGTTTTATTCTATCCAAGGTTTTGACGGATATAGTAATCTGTTGTACTTAATTTATATCTTCAGGCAGATACGATTATTTGGGTCGCTCTGATCAACATAGAATTCTCTGTCGCGTTTGTCAGTGGTAGCTTAGTAGTTATACTTACTTCCATTCACGGCAGCAGGTTGGGTTGAGCTTGTTAAACCCAACTTTGACAAAGACTAATATTCGGGCTCTTTTAACTCTAGTAAGAGGGTACAACGCGTCTTTTCGTAAAAACACCCGGTTGATGCGTCAGTCCTGGATATCAGGAAACTAGGCAATTTTGCTGGTGAACCTCAAGCGATCGGCTACAAGTTACATATCAGGTTTTCTGTACAATACCGGCAAGAAATTTAGCATGAATCTCGATTCACCTGTTCTCTCGGACAAACAGCCTTCGGGGCTGCGGATGGTAAGACCCATCGGAGTCTTGGCACTGCACGGCATTGCTTTTTTAGGAAATAGGTTGTTCGCTGTCGATCGCGCCGAAGGGCTGCTATTGGAGATCGATCGAGAAAGTGACAACACTACTGTTTTGAATCCTTATCAAACGGCTAAGTTTGCGGGCGCAACCGGGCTGGCTATTTCGGAAGATACTCTCTGGTTTGCGCGGGATGAGGATATTTGTTGCTGTCGGGGCGCAGTTCGGGACGGGGCGATCGCTGAACTCAAACCGGAACATTTTGTTTCACTTTCTTATCCTGCTGACGGGATTGCTGTTTGGAAATCTACGCTTTATGTGACTTGCCAGAGATTGGGCTATATTCTGGTTTTTGACATGAAAACTGGTCGGGAAATTACTCGGTTTTACGCTCCCGGTATAGGGGTAGAAAATATCACAGTCCGGGATGAGGAAATTTGGGTTTGCGACAAGACTGAGCAAACTATTTACTGTTTGGAACGGGGAACTGGGGAGATTAAATTTAGCGTTTTGACTCCCTTTGAGTCGCCTTCGGGTTTGGCTTTTCACAAGGATTCCGAAACGGGGCAGGAGGTTCTGTACGTGGCTTATGCCGGGGATGAACTTTACATCCGGGATGACCCGAATTCGGAAGATCCTTTTCAGTTGACGAAGCGCGATCGCACTTTTATTCAGCCTTTGTATTTTCACTACAATGAAGCCGAGCGCTACGCTCTGTCAAACGGTTTTTTGATAGAAATGTCTTATGTGGAGGAACTGTCTCCTCTCGATGAGGTAGAAATCGAAAATTTGGAGTGGCGGATTGCTTTGCCTTCGGAAACTCATCGACAAAAAGTAAGGAAAATCACGCCGATCGGAATGCCTTTTACTGAGGAAATTCTGGAAGGGGAACGGGTGGCGGTGTTTAAGTTCGATCGCCTGCAGAAGGGGGAACGGCGAATTTTTGGCTGGAAGGCTTTGTTGGAAGTGCGATCGATTAAGTATCAGTTGTCACCTAGGGATGTGGAAAAGATTCCGAAGCTGTCGCCGGAGTTTGCAGCTAGGTATTTGGTGGATAATGACAATTTGGCGATGGATACGGATATTGTGCGATCGGCTGCGGTGGCTTCAATTGGCACAGAAACTAATATTCTGAGGCAGTTACTGAGCATTCGCAATTTTGTTTACGACCAACTTTCTTACGGGATTAGGCCTCACATTGATACTCCCGATATTGTACTGCGCCGTGGCATCGGTTCTTGCGGGGAGTACGTTGGAGTATTGTTGGCTTTGGCAAGGTTAAACGGGATTGCTTGCCGCACGATCGGCCGCTACAAGTGTCCGGCTTTTGCTGACAGAAAAGGCGTGCCGCTGGAGCCAGATTTCAATCACGTTTGGCTGGAATTTTACATTCCGGGTTTTGGCTGGGTGCCGATGGAATCTAATCCTGATGATATTCAAGACAGAGGCCCTTATCCTTTGCGATTTTTTATGGGTTTGGCTTGGTATCACGTGGAAATTGGCAAGGGAATTCGGTTTCAAAGTCTCACAAGCGGGGGTCTTCCTTTGAACAAGGAGGATGTTTCCGTAGGGACTCTGGCAATCAATCATGTGAGGTTTACAATTTTGGAAGATTTGCCAGCAGTTTGAATGGAGTGTGAGCAATTAACAGTTAGCCGTCAATATTCAACTGTTAATTGTTAACATTTTTCATCTAAAATCGAAAGTAGAAAATGTAAAATCAGAGGAAGAGGGGTTGTGGAATTTTCGATTGCTAATATTCTAGTTTTAGTGGCTTTTGTACTGCTGCTGACCGTGACTGGCGGGGTCGCTTATTTGACTGCGGTTGAGTGGCGCGATCGCAGGCGGTTAGATAACGCTAAACGGAAAAAATAGTAGCTATTTGCTGTTGACAAATCGCATTATTTATGATATAGGACAAGGCGACCTGGTTGGCTCGCCTTGTTTTGTGATTTGAAATATTTTCACCGCAGATGATATCAAGTTCAGTAACATAACCGTTATAGGTTTGTAGCCACGCCCTTTATGATTCGGCGGTTGAAACCGCTCCTTGTCAAACAAAGTCCGCGCAACGCGAGACTAAGAAATAAAGGGGGTACTTAACCCGGATTTGGTTTCGCGGGCGGGACGCCCGCGCCACAATAAAAACACTACAATAAAACACCACAATAAAGACAGAGGAAAAAGGGGATTTTGGATTGGGGAGTTTAAGTCCACTGTCGGAAAAATGTATTTTCTTGCCAAGCCGCAGCGGTGCGTTTTTCAAGTGCTGCCATTTCTGTTTTGTTCAGGGGTTTGAATGCTGGGGCGACTTTGAAGTTTTCTTCTAATTGCTTTACTGAGTCGGCGGCGATGACGCAGCAGTGCACGCCGGGAAGTGAAAGCGTGTAGCCCATTGCTTGGTGCATTCCATCTAAAACACCGTTCTGAAATAATTTGCCGTAAGCTGGTATTTTCATGGCTATGACGCCAATGTTTTTGGCTTTGGCGACTGGTAAAGCGCTGGTAACAAAGGAGCGCGGGTGGTGTTTTTCGGCGGCGTTGAGGGAGATTAATGTTGTGTCGAAAGGATAGCGCTCCAAGCCGGCCACAATGATAGCAGGTTCGTGGTGTCCGGTGATGCCGGAAAAACGAATTATTTTTTGCTGTTTGGCTTCTTCGATCGCCTTTATTGCTCCTTTCGTACTAAAAATTTGGTCTAATTCTGTTTGGAATGAGATGTGGTGGAGTTGCCACAAGTCTAGCCGATCGGTTTTCAATCTTTTGAGCGATTGCTCTAAGTCTCTCCACGCGCCATCTCTGTCTCTGGCGGAGGTTTTTGTGGCTAGGAATATGCGCGATCGATATGGTGGCAAAACTTTGCCTAAGTTTTCTTCGCTGGGCCCGTACTCGGCCGCCGTGTCAAAATAGCGAATGCCTAGTTTGATCGCGCGTTCAATTTGCGCCGCTGCTTCTGCTTCTCTTCCCTGCTGCGACAGCGGTGTTTGCCCGGCCCCCCCCAAACCGAAAATCGGCACTTTCACGCCGGTTTTGCCTAACAGTCGTTCTGGCATTTTTACTGTGGCGGCCGCCTGGTTATTGGGTGCGGCTGCGATTTCCCGATCGTGCTGTTCGATCGCCTTAGCGCCTGCAATGCCGCTGGCAACAGCTATACTGCTCAATATAAAATTGCGGCGAGTCTTTTTGCGGGCCATTGTTTCCGTCTCCTCAGAATATGTGAGAGAAATTAACCGCGTTTGTGTTGGCACAACACATAAATTTTTACTGAAAATCGGATAATTTTCCCCCTCTCGGAGGGAGGAGATGGTAAGGGGAAAATTATCTATGTGGCGATCGACTATTGGTCAATTATCCATCCGCGAATCAGTTCGTTTATCTGTTCTGGTACTTCGTCGTGGGGACAGTGACCAGCTTTGATAAAGTGTTCTGTCAACTGCGGATAGTGTTTGCGAAATTTGGCGCTTCTTTCTGCAGAATTCATCCACGGATCGCCTTCTCCCCACAGCATTAGCAATCGGCAGTTTAATTGACTTAGCAATACGTCGATTTTTTCGCCTTGAGGTGTTCGGAATACGGAAGCGAATACTTTGGGGGCACCCGGATCGCAAGAGGGAAGGTAAATTTCTTCTACTAATTGGTCTGTGACCGCGCTTTGGTCGAGATAAACTTTTTCTAGGGTTTTCCGAATTGTCGATCGCTGGCGCACGTACTGGAACAGCAGAAAACTTGCCCAATCTTGCTGAAATAAAGTTTTAGCTATTACAGATATGGCTTTTTGCAAGGGCGGGGCTTCGGGTGCGGGCTGCGGTTCGCTGAAGGGCCCGGCGCTGTTGATTAATATGAGTCCGGCTGCTGATTCGGGGCGCTGGGCGGCTACACACAAGGCTGCGTAGCCTCCGAGGGAGTTGCCGGCTAGTACGGCGGGCCGGCCGATGATGTTGGTGATGAAGTCGTGGAGTTGGTCGCGCCAGAGCTCGCCGCTGTACTCGATTTCGGGTTTTGCTGATCGCCCGAATCCGATCAGGTCGATCGCCCACACTTCAAAGTCTTGGCTCAGGCCGCTGATATTTTTGCGCCAGTGGTCTGTGGAGGCTCCAAAACCGTGAATTAACAGCAGGGGAGGGCGTTCTGGATGCCGATCGCTCGTTAGCGAAGCCCTCGAAGAGGATCGAACGTAGTATACTGAATGCCCCCGCCACTGCCAGTAAGTGCCGGCGATGGGGGCTGTGGTGATGGCTGGGGTTGTTTGCATAATGTAAAGAAATAATTATTTACTTTAACTATTGTATCGCGACGCTCAGATTTATAAAATTTTGCAAACGCGCCGGGCTTTGGCCAGCAAAAGATTCGTCAAGTTGGGCGAGTTGGGTTCTGGCGATCGCCCGTACTCAGGATTAATAAGTTTTGTAACGAATATTGATTTTGTGAGGATCGCAGCAATCCGAGATATTTTGCCCGATCGCATTTGGGAGAATAAATCGGGTTTTGGCTGCAACATACCTAGGTATGATGATTTTGCTGTTTGGTGGCAAGAGCAAGTTCTGGGCGATGGCGCTTGCCCAGGGGCTGCGAGGGTCGAACCTGATGGGCGAGGGTAAAGGGATCGACTTTTTTATAGTTATTTCCGAGCTTTTCCAGGTGGGGATCGTTTGTTCAAGAGGTGTTGACGGCTTCGGGGATGCAGCTAGCCTCAGCGTTGCTAGTTGGCAAAAGCTGAAATCAAAAATTTCGTGGCTGGGAGAAGTTATAAGTAAAATTACTGATGGTTCTCTGCAGAAGTTTCTCAGAATCACAGAATATTTTGTGACGTTGTTTGCTGTTCTTAATTGCTTTGATACTCTAAGATAGAAGTAGAGCTGCGCCGCTCAATTAATTAGCATTTTGAATACTAGGGAGCCAACTATGCAGGGTGTGAACTTTATCCACCTGAAAGTTAGGGAGTTTTCTGAGTGATTGCTATTTCACCTCGTCCCGTCGGACGCAATTGGATTACGATTAGCTTCGCTTCTACTCTATACCTGTGTCCTATTTTGGATCTGCTCCTAGCAGAGCTTCCGGATCACTGGCAAGCGGAATTGCGGTTGGGGCTTCAAGAAGCTTTGGTAAATGCTGCTAAGCATGGTAACAAGTTAGACCCCGGTAAAACTGTTGGAGTCCGTTTTTCGATCGTCCAAAACCAATATTGGTGGGTGATATCGGATGAAGGTTCTGGCTTTAAGGCCCCTTGCGGTTGTAACCTTTATACCGATGATTGCGACAGTCTCCTAGCAGAGGATGTTGTAGATGAATCGGCACTCCCCCATGTGGAACAGGAATGTGGTAGGGGGTTGTTTATTCTTTACCAAATATTCGATCGGGTAGAGTGGAATTCTCAAGGTACAGAGTTACGGCTGTGCAAAGAACTTCCCAGTCGCTACCGACTTCCTCGCTTGCGCTAGCACCGCTATTTGGCAGCAGTTTTCACCTCAGCTAGACCTGGGAAATTTTTTCGTTTCCGGGCTGAACCTCGAAGTGAGAATTTGGAGGATGTGGCTATTGATAGCTGATCATAATGCAAAATGTGAGTTTTGAGTTAAAAAAGTATAAATCTTTTGAACTCACAATCGCGCTGCTCGATCGAGCGGCGCGATTGTCTAAGTTTTGAGCGACTAATCAAGCCAAAACTCAAGACTCAAAACTCAAAATTATTTGCCGTGGGTGGGACAGGGAGGAGCAGAGATCGATCGATCCAGCCATCCTGCTGCTTGGTTTAAGCGCGGGAGAGCTTCTTCGGGCTGTTTTTTGAGCAAAAAGACCAAAGCGGCCGCAGCTTGCTCTCCGGCCCGCGCGGAACGGTTGGCTTTGAGGCGGTGCCAATCTTTTTCCGGGATGGCGAGGCGCGCGGCTAGAGCTTGGGCTAGTTCTACCGTGCTCAGCTCGTTGAGGTTGACAGTTTGGGTTGTTTGTGTAGTTTCAAGCATAATTGGCAATTATACGGATTTGGCTGCCGTTTCTGAATTTAAAAAATATACTGCATATAATAACAACTTAATTGGAAATCGGTTTTTTTTATTATTGTCAGGTTTGCAGATCGAAATGCCTCAACAGCCGTCAGAGTTAAATCGGGAAGAGCAAGAAAGTGAGTTTGTTGAAGCGATCGCAGCAGTGGAGCGATCGCTCGCGGCAGTCAAAGAACGGTACACTCAAATTCAGGTCGATCGACAGCGCCAAGTCGAACTCGGGCACCGGCGCGAAGACGTGCGCCAGTCTGTGCGCCAAAATCCATTGCCGCAACTCAAAAAAGAATTGCGGGAAATTGAGCAGGAATTGGAAACTATCGAGTTGAATTTAGAAAGCAGCCTGTTTTCTTGGGGAAGCATAAAACAACCTTTTTGGCAAGCAGTTCGCTTTGGGGGACTGGGCATTTTGCTGGGTTGGATTTTGAAATCCTATGCGGGATAGTTTTTGATTTTTTTACCGCAGAGGGCGCAGAGGGCGCAGAGGAAGAGAAAAGAGAGAAATATGGTGCAAAATAATATTAAATAAACGGGAGTGGATATGACAAATCAACGAATTGCAGCAATTTTGCGCGGTGGCGAACCCGACGACACTGTAACTATTCAAGGTTGGGTGCGTACCAAACGCGAATTAAAAGAGTTTGCTTTTGTGGAAGTCAACGACGGTTCGGCGATGGCTAATTTGCAAGTAGTTATCAATGCCGATTTGCCAGACTTTGAAAATGTACTCAAACAACTAAATACAGGTGCATCTTTAGAAGTGTCGGGTGTGCTGGTAGCGTCACCGGCGAAAGGACAGCGAATTGAATTAAAAGCTTCACAAGTACAAGTTTACGGCGAAGCAGACCCGCAAACTTATCCGCTGCAAAAAAAGCGCCATTCATTGGAATTTTTGCGGACAATCGCCCACTTGCGGCCGCGCACAAACACCCACGGCGCTGTGTTTCGAGTCCGCAATGCTTGTTCGGCGGCGGTACATCAATTTTTTCAAGAACGCGGTTTTTTGTGGGTTCACACTCCGATTCTTGCTGCTAGTGACTGCGAAGGTGCGGGGGAAATGTTCGCCGTTACTAACTTTGATTTAAAGAATGTGCCGCGCACCGATTCGCAAGAGGTTGATTATGCGAAAGACTTTTTTGGAAAGCGCGCTTATTTAACAGTTAGCGGCCAGTTGGAAGCGGAAGTTATGGCAATGGCTTTCGGCAATGTTTACACTTTCGGCCCGACTTTTAGAGCGGAAAATTCTAATACTTCGCGACATTTAGCTGAGTTTTGGATGATTGAACCGGAGATGGCTTTCTGCGATTTGCAGGGAGATATGGATTTGGCTGAGGCGTTTTTAAAGTATATTTTTAAATACGTTTTGGAGCGTTGCCAGGAAGATATGGAGTTTTTCAATGAGCGGATTGATCAGACGGTTTTGGCTACGGCTGAAAATATTATTAACAATCAGTTTGAGCGGATTACTTACACGGAGGCGATCGCACTTTTGGAAAAAGCCGACAAAAAGTTTGATTTTCCAGTAAGCTGGGGCTTAGATTTACAGTCGGAACACGAGCGCTATTTGGCTGAGGATTTGTTTAAGAAGCCGACAATTGTTAGCGATTATCCAGTCGGGATTAAAGCATTTTATATGCGTTTAAATGAAGACGAGAAAACCGTGCGAGCAATGGATGTTTTGGCTCCGAATATTGGGGAAATTATCGGCGGTTCCCAGCGGGAAGAACGGCTGGATGAGTTGGAGCGGCGCATGGAAGCTCAAGGTATGAATAAGG
>JARCMA010000664.1 GCA_030248405.1 Microcoleus sp. MP8IB2.171 | reverse complement strand
CGCGAGGCGCATAGTTAAGCTCCTATCCTATCCTAGTCAGGTTTCTAACTCTTTAGGGTGTCTTACCTTGAGTTATGCTCTGCGAATTTTTACACTGTCGCGGTTAGACACCCTACTCTTAATTGCCCAAAAGTTTACAATTTCAAAACGAGCTACATTGTCATGTCTCAATCAGTAGGTATTCGATCAATAGCTGTTAGCTTTCCGAGTGTTATCCGCACGAACGATTATTTCCGAGAAAACTATCCAGAGTTGATTGCAACAGCAGAACAGAAAGGTTTAGCAAGGGCTTTCTCAGTTCCAGAAAATATCTCGGAGACTAACAATCTGGATTTATGGACAAAAGAAATGATGCCATATTTGTCCGATCCTTTCCGAGGTACTGTTGAACGACGGATACTTGGTTCAGGCGAGTCCTCACTGACATTAGAATATAAAGCTGCCTGCCAAGCTATTGATGCAGCTAAACTTATTCCTGGTGAAGTCGATTTAATGATTGTTCGCTCCATCTTTCCAGACCATACTGAAATCGGTAACGCAGCGTTTCTTGCAGGTCAACTAGGTTTGCAAGGTGCCGCTTGGAATCTTGATTCAATGTGTGCAACTCCCTTAGTTGCACTTCAAACTGCTTGTGCTTTAGTGCGAAGTGGAGAGTACCATAATGTACTTGTAGTTACCTCTTGTACATACTCTCGGTTTTTTGATGAAAATGACACGCTTTCTCTTTTTATCGGTGACGGTGCTGGAGCCTTTATGGTGGGTAAAATGGAAGCCAATCAGGGTCTCCTTGGCACAAAAGTTATCAACACTAAGGAATCTTGTGGTGTCTTCTTTAATGAACTTACAACAGACGCGTATGGCAATCCACGAATTTTTGTACGCGCGGGCAAGAACGCCAGTAAACAGATGTCTCATTTATTCCTCAAATACTTTCGTCAATGCTGTGATGGTGCGCTTGAAGCTGCTGGCGTAACTCTCGATCAAATCGACTTTTTTATTTTCTACACAGCTACTGCTTGGTATGGAAGTTTCTGTGTTAAAGAATTGGGTATTGATCCGCAGCAAACGATTGATATCTTTCCTCAATACGGAAACATTTCAGCAGCATCTACTGTTGTCAGTCTGTACCATGCTGTACAGTTGGGTAAAATTCGCCCCAACGATTTAGTTCTTGTCTACAATCACGGTTTTGTAGCTAGCGCTGCTGCCGCTGTGATGCGTTGGGGTGATGTTGCCTTAGGCCCCCTCCCCACCCCTTCAGCAAATTTAATCGGTACACCTGTAGGTGCAATATAGTCTATCGGGCGATTAACAGCTAACTTGATTTTATGAAAACTTAAGATTTAATTAATTAAATCTTAAGTTTTTGTTTATATTGAAAGTAATCTTCGCTACAAAGGTAAAATATCAAAAACTGATAACATGATATATCAACTTAGGGTTCATCAATATCATGCTCTTTCAGTACCGTACACCTTTTAAAGATATATAATGAGAACCTCTCTACCCGGATATCAACTGATCGCCCCGATCCACGAAGGTACAAAAACCGTTATTTATCAAGGTCGCTACGAGCTAGACGGCACTCCTGTCATCATTAAAACTCTCAAAGCCGAGTATCCGACCCTAGAAGAAATAGCCCGACTCAGACACGAATATCAAATCCTCCACTCTTTAAACATCCCAGGCATTATCAAGCCCATCGAATTAAAACCTTATGAACACGGACTTGCCCTAATCCTAGAAGATTTTGGCGGACAGCCCCTCAAACAATATATTAACTCCCAAAAAACCAACTTAATTAACTTTCTTCAAATCGCCAGTCAACTCGCCCAAATTCTCGGAGAACTGAATCAAAATCAAATTATTCACAAAGACATTAAACCCCAGAATATCCTCATAAAACCCGAAACTAGACAAATCAAACTCATCGACTTTAGCATCGCCACCCGCCTCGAAAAAGAAAATCCTACCATCAGTAACCCCAACTACATCGAAGGCACACTCGCCTATATGTCTCCCGAACAAACTGGGAGAATGAATCGGTCAATAGACTACCGCACAGACTTTTACTCCCTTGGCATCACCTTCTACGAAATGCTTGCAGGTCAACTACCTTTTAATTCTAACGACCCAATGGAATTAGTGCATTGCCACATCGCCAAACAACCCACGTCACTAAATCAACTAAATCCAGAAATTCCCAAAGCAGTTGTTGACATCGTAATGAAATTATTAGCCAAAACTGCTGAAGATAGATATCAAAGCGCTCGTGGACTTTTAGCCGATTTAGAAGAATGTCTTAAACAACTAGAAGAATCTGGACAAATTAAAGACTTCACAGCCGGTAAATTGGATCGATTCGGTCAATTTCTCATTCCTCAAAAACTATATGGACGAGAAACAGAAGTTGCAACCCTAATGGCAGCCTTTGAACGAGTTGCAGTTGGCTCAACAGAAATGATGCTCGTTAGTGGTTATTCAGGGATTGGAAAAACCTGCGTAGTACAAGAAGTTCATAAACCAATAGTACGGCAACGCGGTTATTTTATCGCTGGCAAATTCGACCAATTTAAAAAGAATATTCCCTATGCAGCTTTAATTCAAGCTTTTCAAGAATTAATCCGGCAACTGTTAACAGAAAACTCTGAAAATATAGAAATATGGAAAGAGCAACTTGTAGAAGCTTTGGGACAAAACGGACGAGTAATTATCGATGTAATCCCTGAAGTAGAACTGATTATGGGCGCACAGCCAGAAGTTCCCCAGTTAGGGCCAACAGAATCTCAAAATCGCTTCAACCGAGTCTATAAACAATTTATTCATGTATTCACTAAACCCGAACATCCTCTAGTCCTATTCCTAGATGATTTACAGTGGGCAGATTCAGCATCTCTGAAGTTGCTCCAACTCTTGATAACAGATACTGATAGCGAATATCTGTTACTCATTGGAGCTTATCGAGATAACGAAGTCAGCCCAACTCATCCGACGATTCAAACCATTGAAGAGATTGAAAAAACAGGTGCGGTTGTAAATAACATCGTTCTTCAGGCTTTAGATATTAGCAACGTCCGTCAATTAGTAGCTGATACTCTTCAGGAAGAAAACAATTCGATCAAATTAGCAGACTTACTCTTCAATAAAACTCAGGGTAATCCCTTCTTTTTAACACAATTATTCAAAACACTGTATTCAGAAAACCTGTTAACATTTGATTTTATCAAAAGTTGCTGGCAATGGGATATCAGGCAGATTCAATCTTTGGGAATTGCTGATTATAACGTTGTTGAACTCGTAGCCAGAAATATCCAAAAGCTGCCACAAGCTACACAGCAAATATTACAATTAGCCGCTTGTATCGGCAACCGCTTTAACTTAGATGTCTGCGCCATTGTTAATGAAAAATCACCGCTAGAGACAGCCGATGATTTGTGGTCAGCACTTCAGGCAGGTCTGATTTTACCTCTCAGTAATGACTACAAAATCCCTTTGGCTTTTCAGTTAGAAAAACAGGGAACGCTACTTTTTGATGAATCGAGAGTTGGCTACAAATTTTTACATGACAGGGTGCAACAAGCAGCCTATTCAATGATTCCTGAAAATCAGAAAAAAGCAACGCACTTGAAAATTGGTAAGTTATTGTTGCATCAATACGCAGAAACTTCGCTGGAAGAGAATATATTTGATATTGTCAACCAGTTGAACATTGGCGTGGAATTCATCGGGCAGCAGTCAGAAAAATATGAGCTCGCCAACTTTAATTTAATTGCCGGACGAAAAGCAAAAGCAGCGACAGCTTATGAGGCGGCTAGTAAATATTTGAATGCGGGGTTAGAACTTATGTCCGATTCGAGTTGGCAGAGTCACTATGATTTGATGCGGGATATTCATGTAGAAACACTGGAGGCAGAATATCTCAATACTAACTTTGAGCGGGCACAAGAAATATCGGATATTGTCTTGTTACAGACTAAAACTCTGTTAGAAAAAATTAAAGTTTATGAGTTACAGATTCCGTTTTATCTACAGCAAAACGAGCCACAACTTGCGCTAAAAATTTCCATTGAAACTTTAAAAATGTTAGGATTATCTTTGCCTAAAAACCCTAATAAAAGCAATGTTATTTGGGGATTAATTGCAAATAAATTGATATTAATAAGTAAAAGAGATTCAGATTTAGCCAAGCAACCGAAGATGAACGATCCCTATAAACTTGCAATCAAGCGGCTATTAATGTCGGTCTTACCAGCTACTTATATGGTAAATCCTAACCTTCTTCCATTAATTATATTTGAAATGGTCAACCTCTCTATAAAATACGGTAATTCCTCACTGTCCGCTTATGGGTATTGTATGTATGGCATGATCCTTTGCGGCGTTCTGGGAGATATTGATTCAGGATATAAATTTGGTCAATTAGCTTTAAATTTGTTGGAAATATACCAGGCTAAAGAAATCAAAACCAAGGTATATTTCTTATTTAATAACTTTGTAAGGCATTGGAAAGAACATATTATAAATGTAGCGGTATCTTCGAGCGAAGAATTTAAAAATGGCCTGGAGACAGGAGATATAGAGTACACTTGCTATTGTGCTTTTAATTATTGCAATAGCCTATTTTGGAGTGGCGAAAACTTAGAAGTTACCATCACTTATCAAGTAAAATACATTAACACAATGCTGAACTTTAAACAATACCTGATTAGCGATCAGACAAAGATTTTGAACCAAGTAGCAGTAAATTTGGTCAAAACATCAGCCACTCCATGTAAATTATCGGGACAAATTTTTGATGAAGAAAAGATGTTGCCTAATTTAAACGCAACTAATAGCACTACAGTAATTTCTCAGATATATTTAGCTAAACTTATTCTTTGTTGCTTTTTTAAAAATTATAATGAAGCTATTAAAAATGCCCAAACTATGGAAAAGTATAAAGATAATCTTACTGGTTTAGTACACGCAGCACAAAATACTTTTTACTCTTCTTTAGCTATTATTTTCCACTACCCCCATGTCTCGAAAACCGAACAAAAGCAATACCTGAAAAAAGTAGCCACCCATCAAAAACAAATGAAAACTTGGGCACACCACGCTCCCATGAACTTCCAGCACAAATACGAACTCGTAGAAGCCGAAAAAGCACGAGTATTAGGACAAAACGAGACAGCCACAACCTATTATGAACGAGCCATCAAAGGAGCCAAAGAACAAGGATTCATCCAAGAAGAAGCCCTCGCTAACGAACGTGCTGCCGAATTTTATCTAGCCTGCGGTAGAGAAAAAGTCGCCAAAACCTACATGACCGAAGCTTACTATTGTTACATTCGCTGGGGAGCCGTCGCCAAAGTCAAAGACTTAGAAGAAACATATCCCCATCTCATCTCCCGCACCCAACAGTCTGAAACTATCAGCCTCGACCCCACTAGCACAACCACCTCAAACTGGACAACAACCTCTACTTCCGGTCATTCAACATCACTTGATCTCGGTACAATTATGAAAGCAGCACAGGCGTTGTCTGGGGAAATTGTTCTCAGCGAACTGCTATGTAAATTAATGACCATTCTCATAGAAAATGCCGGAGCTACTCGCGGCTCATTGCTCACCCAAGCAATTTCTTCATCTAACCAAAATGAGAATCAGTGGGTGATTTCAGCCACCGGCATCGTGGAAGGTAATGACCTCAATGTATTGACAAATCCTCAACAACCAGAAGATGGAAATAGTTCCGTTTCTCTCCTAGAAAATGCAGTTCCAGCCGCGATTATCAACTACGTTGCCCGCACTAAAGAAACAGTTGTTTTAAACGATGCCAGCCACGAAGGTATCTTCAAAAAAGACCCTTACATCCAACAAAATCATCCCAAATCAATCTTGTGTACGCCCCTACTTAATCAAGGTCAACTTACAGGCATTATTTATCTCGAAAATAACTTAACAACCGTCGCCTTTACCGCTGACAGACTCACAGTCTTACAAATGCTATCGGGACAAGCTGCCATCGCTATTACCAATGCCAAACTTTACGCAGAAGTCAATCAACTTAACCAAAATTTAGAACAAGCCAACCAACAACTAGAAGCATATTCGGAAACCCTAGAACAGAAAGTTGAAGAACGCACCGCCGAATTAAAAACAGCTCAAAAACAAATAGTAGCTTCTGAAAAACTCGCCTCCCTCGGAGCCCTCACCGCAGGTATTGCCCACGAAATCCGCAACCCCCTCAACTTCGTCACTTCTCTTGCTACTCTCTCAGAAGAGTTAACCTCTGAAATCGCAGAACAAATAGACCGCCAATTCCAAAACTTAGACTCAGAATCCCTGGAATTAATTAACGAAAACCTGACTTATCTTAAGCGCAACGTATCAGAAATTAACGAACAAGGGCAACGAGCAAACAGCATTATTCAAAGTATGCTAATGCACGCTCGCAGCGAGGGTAGTATCCGCCAAAAAACCGACATCAACGCCCTTGTCGCTCAAGCCCTACAATTAGCTTATCACAGCATTCGTGCCAAAGATAAAACCTTCAACCTTACCATTGAAACCGACTATGACCAATCAATTGGAGAACTAGATGTCGCCTTTTCTGACCTCAGCCGCGCTTTAATTAACATCATTGATAATGCTTGCTATGCCTCTTATATTAAACTATCTAAAATGACCGCCGATTTCAATCCCACAGTTTCTGTTACCACTAAAAATCTAGGCACTGCAATAGAAATCCGCATTCGTGACAACGGCATCGGCATTCCTCAAGAAAATCAACAAAAAATATTTCTTCCTTTCTTTACTACTAAGCCTCCCGGACAGGGAACTGGTTTAGGTTTATCCATCACTCATGATATCATTGTTGGACAACACCGAGGTAATTTGGAAGTGCAAACTGAAACTGGAAACTACACCGAATTTATTATTACTTTGCCCAAAAGTTGAATAGTTTTGGCGCTAAAGTGCAACTATTGGTGTTAATTTAATGTTAAATATTTAGATTAAGAAGAGGTAGGGACACGGCAATACCTATTAGTGTCAACTTAAGCTGAAACCCGTCAGGGACTTAAGTCCCTGTCTAATAGTTAAAGTCCTCTAAAGAGGACTAATGAATTATTTAGTCCTCTTTAGAGGACTTAAGCTTTGAGGCAGGGAATTAAGTCCCTGACGGATTAAGGGTTTGACGTTAAGTTGACACCAATCGGCATTGCCGTGTCCCTACTACGGGCATCGATACCGATCAATTAATTTAATTTTTTACAAAAGTTAAACAACACGCTATAGTAAGCTAATGACCCTAGTTATTTCTACCATAGGATACAGAATAGCTCCCCATGACAGCCAAAATCCTAGTCGTTGATGATGAACAACTTTTAGAATACGTCATTCAACAAAAATTCAGACAAAAAATTCGGAGCAAAGAATTTGAATTTGTCTTTGCTCACAATGGCAGAGAAGCCTTAGAAAAAATAGCAGAATTTCCACCATTTGATTTAGTGCTAACAGATATTAATATGCCCGAAATGGACGGGTTAACTTTACTAGAAAAACTCTCAGAAATCGACAATACATTAAAAGCAGTCGTCATCTCCGCCTATGGAGATATGCAAAACATTAGAACTGCCATGAACCGGGGAGCTTTTGACTTTTTGACAAAACCCATTGATTTTCAGGACATGGAAATCACCATCCAAAGAGCCTTAGAAACTGTTAAACAAGTCAGACAAAATTTAACCGAACTTCAAGAGGTGCAAACTCAACTCATTCAAAACGAAAAAATGGCTTCCGTCGGCCAGTTAGTGGCCGGAGTTGCCCACGAAATTTACAATCCCATCAGCTTCATTATAGGAAACATTGAACACGCCGAAAGCTACTTTCAAGAATTGATGACTGCTCTCAATATTTATCAACAACACTGCTCCCTAAATAATCCAGAAGTACAAACTCAAATTGAAGCTCTTGACCTCCCTTTTATCTTAGAAGACTTGCCACAAATGCTCAGTTCTATGAAAGAAGGAACTGAGCGCATTCGGGGAATCAGCATTTCTCTGAGGACTTTTTCGCGGGAAGATACTAAATCCAAAGTTCGTTTCAATATCCATGAAGGAATTGATAGTAGCTTATTAATTTTAAGACATCGGCTCAAAGCGAATGAGGGTAAACCCGAAATTCAAGTGCTAAAAAACTACGGAGAATTCCCCCCAGTAGAGTGTTATCCCGGACAGTTAAACCAGGTGTTTTTAAATATCATTGCTAATGCCATTGACGCATTGGAAGAGTGGAATGCAGGGCGGAGTCGCGATGAAATTAAGGCGAATCCTAATAAAATTACGATTCGCACTTTCCTTACCAATGATAGTGAAAAGATTATCAAAGATAATTCAACTTCTCATGTTATAATTTCTATTGCTGACAATGGGATGGGGATGACAGAAGAAGTGAAACGGCGGGTATTTAATCACTTATTTACTACAAAATCTGTGGGTAAAGGGACGGGATTGGGTTTATCAATTTCGCGGTCTATTGTTGAAGAAAAACACGGGGGATGGCTCAGTTGTAACTCTACACCAGGCGAGGGAACAGAATTTATTATTGAAATTCCCACTTAATGGTTGGGAACTGATAAAATCAACACTTACGCACGTCTAGGCTAGAAACCGGGTTTCTTCGTAGGTTTCTAGTGAGAATCTTCAATTTTGTAGATCAACCCGGTTTAGGAGCGTAAGTCCTGAAAATGATGAGTTTTCTGTAGGAGCAGTGCTTTCCTGCCTACCCAAACTTACTTACGGTGCAACCCAGGGGGGCAATCACAAAGGGATTGTCCTTACAAGAGAATTAAACTCCTGATTACTTGCTAACAAGAGCAATTCCATGACAGCTAAAATCTTAGTAGTTGATGACGAACCACTTTTAGAATATCTAATCCTTCAGCTATTTCGGCGTCAAATCAGCACTCAAGAATTTGAGTTTTCTTTTGCAATTAATGGAGTCCAAGCTTTAGATAAACTGCAAGCTGATGGCTCCTTTAACTTAGTGCTAACTGATATTAGTATGCCCGAAATGGACGGTTTAACTTTGCTAGAGAATCTGCCAGCTATTGACCCGACGCTCAAAGCTATAGTGGTTTCAGCTTATGGGGATATGCCAAATATTAGGACAGCTATGAATAGGGGTGCTTTTGATTTTTTAACGAAGCCGATTGATTTGCATGACTTAAAAATTACAATTAATAAAACTTTAGAGTTTGTGCGACTTGCTAGGGAAAAAGAGCAGCAACTTGCTACAGCGAATGCACAAATCCGCTACCAAGCATTTTACGACGAGCTGACAGGTTTACCTAACCGTAATTTGCTCTTAAAGGAGATGCGTAGTGGCAGGAATTCTATAATAGAACTGGGTCATTTAGAAGCTATTTTATTTCTGACTCTTAACCGTTATCAAATTGTTAAATATAGCTTAGGTCATTCTAGAGGAGAGCAGTTGCTAGTAGAAGTAGCACAGCGGTTAGAGGCTTGGGCTTTGAATAAGAATTTTATAGCAAGAGTGGGAGAAGATGCGTTTGCGATTTGGCTGGCAAATATTACTAATTCTCAGTTAGCTTTAGATGCAGCAGAACACATTCGTCAAGCATTAGAAATACCGTCTAACTTAAATGGAACTGCGGTCTTTTCTAGCGTTAGTATTGGCATTGCTTTAGGTGCAGTTGGCACAGAAGAGCCGGAAGATTTACTGCGAGCGGCTGACGCGGCTAGACATGAAGCTTTTGTTCGGGGTGCTGGTAGCACTGTGGTATTTGATGCGGATATGCAGTCGAGAGCTTTAGAGCAACTCCAGTTAGAAACTGACTTGCAAAATGCCCTTAATTTGCAACAGTTTTACCTTAATTATCAGCCGATTGTATCTTTTGCAACGGGTCAAATAGTGGGGTTTGAAGCGTTGGTAAGATGGCGACATCCGACGCGCGGGTTGGTTTCTCCTAGCGAGTTTATTCCAGTGGCGGAAAGAACGGGTTTGATTGTGGCACTAGGGGAGTGGGTACTGTCGGAAGCAGTGGCTTGTTTAAGTAAATGGCAATTGCAATTCCCTGACTATTTGCCTTTAAATATGAGTGTTAATTTATCGGGAATTCAGCTATTTGCTCCTAATTTGTTACCGCTTTTAGACTCACTGCTGCGAGTGCATAACTTGAAGGGCGAATTTTTGAAGTTAGAGATTACCGAGAGTGTTTTAATGGAGAATGCTGAGGAGGCCGCTGGGGTGCTAGAGCTATTGAAAGCTCGGCAGGTTAAGGTGTGCTTGGATGATTTTGGCACGGGTTATTCAAATTTATCTTACTTACAATTGCTGCCGATTGATACTCTCAAAATTGACCGCTCTTTTGTTTCCAGCCTGGAGGAAGGAGGGAAAAATTTGACTTTGCTGGAGGCGATTCTAAATCTGGCGAGTTCTTTGGAATTAGAGGCAATCGCAGAAGGGGTGGAGACGCAAGAGCAACTAATTATACTCCGTTCTTTGGGATGCAATTCCTATCAGGGGTACTTTTTCTCGCGACCTTTGGATGAGGAAGGGGCTGTTGCTCTGTTGAGTGCTGCAACGCTCTTGGGCGATGCTTAAACGGCGGATATTTCAAGGCTAACTAATACAGCCTATTCCTGGTTTATTAAGGTAACTGCTCACCGCAATTGCGTTGCGATATAGCCAATGATGGCTCATAGCTTGCCGGGGAGCAAGTGTGGTAAGAGTTTGAGCCAAATAGGTGAAAATAGAGTATAGTAGCTGTCATGCCCAATCCAACAGCGGTGACAAACCAACCAGTAGAGATAGCCATTGTAGTAGAGAAGATGGTCATTGCAGTGTTGTCTTTGGGAGAATGGCTACTAAAACAACAGCAGCAGCTCAAACAGCAACAACGAAAACTGGCAGAAAAACAACGCCAGAGCGAAGAACAGCAACAGGAGATTGAACAGTTAAAAAAAGCGTTAGAGAAGCTAAAAAACCGCACTTCATCAAACAGTTCTACTCCCCTTGCAAGCCATCAATGTCTCTCAATAAGCCTCTCAGAAATTGTCGGCTTTCGTAACTAGGGTTTTCTCGGTAACTTTACATCAGCAAGATTGCCTCATCCACTAACTGTTGTTGGTGTGTCCATTCTTCTCCGCTGAAGTGTTCGGGACAAGTCGCCTGATTCATCTGCTGCTGCACCCGTTGAGCAATGTAGAGCGCAAAATTTTCGGCTGCCACTTCATCAACACACAAACTTTTGATACTCGTCCGCCTGGTTATCGGTATGGCAAATCGAGTTTTTTCAACTTCTTGGGTGGCTTGAATCCACTTTTTGATTTTCTTAGCAGTAGCAAGCTGTTGCTTGTTTTGTTTCATGCTCAATGATATCGCAAAAGCTCCCTGTGGGTGAATAGCACCAATGAGGTCGTGAATTCAAATTAAGGGGAGGATTTAAGCTTATTTGCAAGTCCTGTTCGATGGTAGGAATATAACCGTACCAAGCATCGGACATAGCCTCAAAATAAAAATGGTCGCCCCAAATGGCATCGCATTTTTGGCATCCAAACGACATATAAGAGCGCCTGACTGTCTTGCTGTACCGTTTCTTAATCTCTCCCATACGGATTGTTTGACCTGCCTCTGTTTTTAAATAGTTTTTTACCGCTTGGATAAGTTCAGGTCTAAACAGCCAAAAGTTGCTGTCCAAAGCCCCAAAAGCGGGAGCATAACAGTTATGCAATCAGTATTTATACTGATGATAATTTAAGCTGCTGCTTTGAGATTGACACCAATCATTCCATTTAAGTAAGCTACTCGATGCGCCAAGACTTGCGGGACATTTTGCTCATTCCATTGTGCAAAGAGAAATTTTGATACGACGACCAATTTGTTTGATTGCTG
>JARCMA010000663.1 GCA_030248405.1 Microcoleus sp. MP8IB2.171 | reverse complement strand
GTGACTTTAAGACTGTTTAACTACTAGCGACAGAGCAAGGGACTAGCTTCGCATCCCAGGGTGTCGTGACCTAAATAACGTAGCCAGTTAAGGCTATAGCTGGTCAGTACAGCTTGCTTGATTTCTCTTACAAGCTCAGTGGCTTGAGCCAAGAGTTACTGACGGGAATGTTGCGGTAGGTGATGTGCAAGTTAGCGCCATTGTATTCTACAACCAGGTTGCGCGCGATCGACCTTTGACCCCAAATCCGCGTTTAATACCCTCTTATTCCCCAGTCCGCGGAGGCGGACATTGTTTGTGTAGACGCGGTTTCAACCGCCGAGTCTTCCCCTCGGACATCGTATGTGTAGACGCGGTTTCAACCGCCTCTTAGTCCGCGGAGGCGGACTTCGTTTGTGTAGACGCGGTTTCAACCGCCGAGTCTTCTTCGTGTAGACCAGGATTTCGTATCACAGCCCCAAGTAAGATAGCCTAGAAACAGGGACAAATCTGATTCCAGCAGATTACACAAAAAAATTATGAGAACCAACCGCACCCGCAGTCAGGAGCGTATTTTAAACTTGCTCAAAGTCCTGAATCGAGCCCTCTCAGCGCAAGATATCTACTTAGAACTGCGTAACAGCGACCAAAGCATGGGCCTAGCAACCGTTTACCGCTCCCTCGACGGTTTAAAGCGAGAGGGGTTCGTTCACGTCAGAACCCTCGCTAGCGGCGAATCTCTCTACGGTGCCGCCCACCAAGACCAACACCACCTCACTTGTCTGGAATGTGGCGCGTCAATTACGATCGACGAATGTCCCGTCCACCACTTAGAAAGCCAACTACAACAATCTCATTCTTTCAAAATTTATTATCACACTTTGGAGTTTTTCGGATTGTGCGATCGATGTACTTTGGCTCAAGAATCTTAGAAAAGTTATTAGTCATGAGTGATATCAATTCCGGTTGCACTCATCATAAATGTTGACTGTAGAAGGAGGGGTCGAAAAACTGCATGGTTGAGTGTTAACTGTTAACTCGATTTTATGATTCCGATGCAATCGCCAACGATATAGCAATCCTCGGATAATTTGTGAATTTCTTACTTTCTCCCCGCGGGTTCGGGGAGAGTTGGCGTGGGGTGCAAAAGTGAGATGATCCCGGTGTTGTTTGTGTAGCGACAGATTTCAACCTGTTGTTTTATTCACTCGCTCAAGGATGCAAAAACTCTAAATGATCTCCGGGAATCGATCGCAATTTTGCAGCCGATCCTTGCAGTTTCAACCGGCCGCGTTCTAACATGATAATCCAATCGGCGCGATCGATCACTCGCGGCCTGTGACTGATAAAAATCGTCGTTTTCCCGTGCCGATACATCAACAATTGTTCTAAAACTTCCGCTTCGCTTGCGGGGTCAAGCCCTGCGGTAGATTCGTCTAAAATCAATACGGGCGGGTTGTTGAGAATGGCACGGGCGATCGCCAATCTTTGTCTTTGTCCGCCAGAAATATTCGCTCCAAACTCCCCTAAAACAGTTTGATATTTATCCGGCAATTGGCTGATAAATTCATCCGCCCCCGCAATTTTGCAGACTTTAACAATCTGTTCAAAGCTGATATCTGGACTGCCCAAACGAAAATTTTCGAGAATCGATCTGCTCCAAAAATGTGCTTCTTGAGGAACCAATACTACCTGCTGTCTGAGACTGTCGAGAGACAAATCCTGCAAGTTGTAACCGCCAATTCTAATATTACCAGATTGCAGCGGGTACAGACCAGCAATTACTTTAGCTAGCGTACTTTTTCCGCAGCCAGAATAGCCGATCAAAGCAATTGCTTGACCGCCGGGAAACGTAACGGAAAAATTTTCCAGCAAGTCAAGTCGGCCGGGGTAGTGAAAACTAACACCCTTGCAAACAATACCGTCGCGGTTCTGAATTGTTACAAAAGGTTTATTACTATCGTCTTTAGTTTCCGGTTCAGCATCGATGACTTCCGACAGCCGTTGAGTAGCTGTCTGCACGCGAGTCATCTCATCAGTAAATCCTACTAGCGAATTCACCCAAGTAGTAACGTTTTGATTCATGCTAATAAACGCTAGCAACTGACCTATACTAAATACCTTGTCAATCACCAAACCGCTACCAAGCCACAGCAGAGTAATGCTGCCAGCAGAGGCAACAAAACCAGAAAATATATTGTTGAGAATGCCAATTTGTGTAGTGCGGAAAGTGATATTTGCTAAGCGACCGAAGCGGGTTTGAAATTCTTCCCAAAGTTGCTGACCGCTGCTAGTAGTTTTGACAGTCAGCGCGCCTTTAAAAGTTTCTACTAAAACGCCTTGAGTTTCTGCTTCCAACACCAATAAACTGCGCGTTTTTTGCTGCAAGATGGGCAGAAATACCACTGTAGAGGCAGTCATTAACAGAGCTATAGCTGTAGCTGCTAACGTCAGTTCCTTGCTGTAAAATAACATAAAAATAAAAGAAACTACAGCGATAAAAAATTGACTAGGCAAGCTGATAGCGACTTGAGAAACTAATTTATTTATTTCTTGGATATCTTGTAATCTACTAACAATTTCGCCACTGCGTCTGGTTTCGTAAAAACTCAAAGGTAATCGCAGGAATTTGCGCGCAAATTCCATCACCAATCCCAATTCTAAACGCTGAGAAAACTGAGCAATTAAGTTCGACTGTACCAATCCTAAACTGCTGCTAAAAAGGTTCATAACTATAACTGCGATCGCCACACTCGCCAGGAGTTGTCTGTCGCCCCGCACCAGAATGTCGTCGGTGAGCAGTTGAACGAGAAAAGGCGAAGAAATCGACAGCAAACCCAACACTGCATTCAGCAAAAATGCTTCCATTAAAATCGGGCGATAAATCCCAATCCGGCGCATCCATTTTTGTAAAGAATTAGCGGGCGGTTGACCATCTGCAGCCGCAAAAAACCGCTCTGGATCTGGGTCTACTAGCAAGCACAGCCAATCTGTCCAACCTGCTGCTAATTCTTCTTTGGAAACATAGCGCATACCGACAGCCGGATCGCCGATCGCATATTGGTTGCCCTGTTTTCCGTACAAAACAACCCAGTGATAGCCGTTCCAGTGAATAATCATCGGTAGAGGGGCATCATCGAGCTTGTCTAAAATTGCAGCGGCTGCTCGCACCGATCGAGCATTAAAGCCGATCGCCTCAGCGCCTTGTTTCAAGCCTAGTAAAGTCGTCCCTTGTTGCCCAGTGCCGACAAATTCTCGCAAGCGGCTAATTGTAAAATTCTGTCCGTAAAATTTAGCGATCGAAGCCAGACAAGCTGCACCGCAATCTTCTTCGCTCTGCTGGAGAACAACCTGATATTTCATCAACCTGTTTACTTGTCCGAAGAAAGGCATTTCTCGGATAAAAGGAATGTTCTTTAACATTTGGCAAAATGAATAATGAGTAGAGCCTAATGAACATTACCCCTCACCGAGTAGCCAATCAGAACAAAGCACCCATAAGTTTATGGGTGCTTTATTAATTAACATCGATCGAGCTGAATTGACAGCACTAAAACTTACCAGTAGCGGTACACTACTCTTAAGGAGCCGTCGAAATCCCGGCGGTACACGACGTGACGGGTCGGACGGTAACAGTTGTATCGATTAGAATAATAGTGACCGCCGTTGACGCTAGCTGATTCTTCAGAAGTGAGTTCAGAAAACAGTGAATTGTCCTTTGTTTCTTTCATGATTGGACTCCGTTTAACTTAATAAAATTGAAGGGAAACTAGAAATCTTATCGATTTTCTAGAGCCTCGTGTAAATACTGACTAATACTTCTGGTAGTGCTGTGCGGTCTCCGGAATATTACGGAGAAATTTTCCAAATTTACTTGCTCGCACAACTTGACTCAGCTATCTAAACCACTAGGGTTTTGAAAGTGCGATAGTCCTTCGGATTGTACTGATAAAGCTGGCTAGGCGGCGGCAGGAAAAACAGCATATTCAGGCCATAGCTGCTGTTATCCGTCTCGCTGTTGCTTTTAGCACCGCTAATACCGCTGGTAATGCTGCCACCGTTGACAGTAGCAGATTCTCCATCGGTTAGTTCCATGAAGAGTGAATTTTGTTGATTTTCTGACATAAATAACTCCTATTAATACCTATGTACTTACTTACTACCTACGCATACAGTAAAAACCCGGTAACAGCGCCAAAAGTCATTGCAAAAATCCCATATTTTCCTGACTGTAGCCCGCAGGCTTCACTCCTCTTGATATTTGGGGAAGTTTGTGGGTGGGAACGGCAAAGCTGTGCGGATTTTTACCTTTACCCTGTGAATTTTGATTTAGACTTCTAAACCTATGCTTGGTTTCCGGAAAGCTGATCATAAAAGTGACAAAACAAATCAGCGATCGATCTCTCCCTCCCCCCCAACTCAAAACTCCAAACTCACAACTATTACCCTCTCCCCCTTGCCGCCATGTCTCTCACTCCCGAAGCCACACCCGCTGAAACCTTTGATAACGACCAGTTTTTGCCCCCAGTCAGCCGCTGGACGACTTTGGGTGGCATTTTGATGGTGGCGACCTTTGGCGGGGCGATCGCCCTTGCAAGCGTCACCAAATACAGTGCTACAG
>JARCMA010000662.1 GCA_030248405.1 Microcoleus sp. MP8IB2.171 | reverse complement strand
TGCGATCGCAAATTGCGAAAAATACTCAGGAATTGACTAATTCGCAAACCCGATTGCAGTTGCTGGAAGCAGAATTGCCCGCACAGGAAACTCAATTGCAGCAGTATCGGCAAACTTTGGCGCAGTTGGAAGAGTCGAACAGTCACAGCGAATGGCAGCTTATGCAGTCGGGTTTGCGGACTCTGGAAGCGCAATTGCAGGAGCGAGAATTGGCTCACAGAAACGCCCAGCAGCGCCGAGGAGACTTGCAAAATCAATTCGGGCGTTTGGAGGAGAAAATTAAGGAAGGCAGCGAGAAATTGCAGGAATGGCAAGTGCAGCAAAATGCGGGTGTGGATGCTGTTAACCGGATTGTTTCGCAGCAGTTGGAACTTGATGGACAAATTGCTGCGGCTAAGGTGGCTTTGGGGGAAATTGAGGAAAAGTTGGGGGTGGAAAAGGGCGATCGCGATCGGGCGGAATCTCAACTGCGAGAGCAGCATTTGGCGAAACAACAGTTACAATGGCAGTTGCAAAAACTGCACGAAACTCAGCAGGAACGCCGCGAACAATTAGCCGCAGTTCGCACTCTCATGGAAACGCAGCGGGCGGAAATGCCAGATCCGGTGCCGTCGATTCCCGAAGATGTCGAAAAAGCTAATTTGACGGAGTTGCAGCAGGAAGTAAAGGCGATCGCCAAACGGATTCAAGCCCTAGAACCGGTGAATATGTTAGCATTGGAAGAGTACAATCGTACTCAAGAACGCCTGCAAGAATTGAGTCAAAAGTTGACGACATTGGCAGGAGAACGTACTGAACTATTGCTGAGAATTGAAAACTTTACTACACTCAGGCGGCGCGCTTTTAAGGAAGCTTTCGATGCGGTTAACGAGAACTTCCAGACTATTTTTGCGGAACTTTCCGAAGGTGATGGCTATCTCCAGATAGATGATCAGGAAGACCCCTTCAGCAGTGGCTTGAATTTGGTCGCTCACCCGAAGGGGAAACCTGTTCAGCGGCTGGCTTCTATGTCGGGAGGTGAAAAGTCGCTGACGGCGCTGAGTTTTATTTTTGCGCTGCAACGCTACCGCCCGTCTACGTTCTACGCTTTTGATGAGGTGGATATGTTTCTGGATGGGGCAAATGTGGAGCGATTAGCTAGAATGATAAAGCGACAGTCTGAACAAGCCCAGTTTATTGTTGTGAGTTTGCGGCGACCTATGATTCAATCGGCAGAGCGTACAATTGGCGTTACTCAAGCGCGGGGAGCTTATACTCAAGTCATCGGACTTAAGTTGTAGTCCCGGAGTCTCTGTCGATGACGGTGTTCAGTGATATATATACTTGTTGACACTCCTCGACCTGAAGGTACGAGGATTCTTGGCTCACCGAGACCACTTAAACTAGATTCCTTGCAGTCTCTAGCTCAGAGGTGGGACTCTCCCCAAGCGTTAATTAGGGTATGCCCTACCCTATTTGCTTTTGAGCAAGTCCTGTTTCAGTTTGAAGCAAATTCGCTTCAAATGCTGTGAGTCTAGCTCCTCTGAATCTTTTACCTACTGCGAGGTGGAGTCTAGAAAAATGCAGTAGAACCGCTTAGATTCAATTTTCAAGGTTCAGCGCTTTGTCTTTCGACAGCTAGGTTTTTAGAGTGGTTGATTACCTTTCCACTACTACAAGCATACAGCAAAGCCGTGCTAGAAGCACGGGGTTTTAGACCCATTTTTATGATAAATCAGGATTAGAGTTAGATGACATCCGAACAAATTTGCCAACGCTCCGATATTCTCGGCACTCAGGTCATCACCCGCGACAGAGGTAAACGCTTGGGTGTAGTCAGTCAATTGTGGGTGGACATCGATCGGCGGGAAGTTGTGGCGATCGGTCTACGTGATAATATATTTGCGGTCGCTGGACTACCGAGGTTTATGTTCCTCAGCAATGTCAGCGAAATCGGCGACGTGCTGTTAGTGGAAGATGAAAGTGCGATCGAAGATGATGTTGATGTTGAAGTCTACAGCATTTTGATTAACAGCGAAGTGATCACCGAAACCGGCGAACTTTTGGGAAGGGTGCGAGGCTTTAGGTTCGACCCCGAAGACGGTAAGTTAGTTTCTATAATTATCGCTTCCCTGGGAATCCCCCAAATCCCTGACCAAGTTCTCAGCACTTACGAGTTGGGGATTGAGGAAATTGTCAGCAGCGGTCCGAACCGCTTGATTGTGTTTGAAGGTTCCGAGGAAAGGCTCAGGCAGCTTAGTGTGGGTTTGCTCGAGCGCGTCGGTTTGGGTCAAGCACCTTGGGAACGGGAAGAGGACGAGCAAGGTTATTATCCGAAACCCGTGGCTACGGGAAATCAATTGGGCCCGGGCGTGCGGATACCTGCACCGGAAATGCGGAGCCGGGTAGCCGCGCCTGCGGTGGAGGAAGTTCCTTGGGATGAGGATTTAGAGTGGAATCGGCCTGCGGTTCGCCAGCCGCCGATGCGCGCGGTGCAGGCACAGCAGCAGCCAATCGAGGATTACGAGGATTACGAAGAGGATAATTGGGGCGGCGAGGAGGACGATTACGAGGAGGATGAGTACGAGGAGAAGCCGCAATACACTCGCGCTGAGATTTCTCGTCCGAAGCAGCCGGTGGTGGAGTACGAGGATGATGTGGAGGCTGATGCTTGGGCTGACGATGAGGCGCCGAAGCCTTACCAGGCTCCTCGCGTGAATATCCCTGAGAAGACTAAGACTCCTGAGTATGAGGAGGAGCCTGGTTATTAGGAATTAATCAATTAGCTCAAACCAATATTTTGCACCAATGTCAGCAACGGGCTTCTAGCCCGTTGCACAAGACAGTTTATTTTTGTGGAACGTCAAGAACGGGCAAGATGTGAGTTTCAACCAATATTTTGTAGATTACGATCGACTAATTATCGGTACAATCGCCTGACAAGGTGGCGATCGACTGACTAATATCAAGTTCTATGGAAACATAATTTGAATATGACTGAGCTTACAGCGCGGACTATTGCAACGGTGAGTATTTGGTTCGCCTTCACAATTGTTCTGACATTTGGCGTGCTTGACTTTAAGTGGGGCGACGGATTTTTACTATTTTTCATTGTGCTTACGATTTGCCTAGCAGCAGTATGTGCAACGGCAATAGTTTGGGGGTGCAGACTGCCAAGAAGTTGGCTCTCCTGATTTTGTGGTGATCAACAAACCGCATATCCTTATTCCGAGGGCATCACAGAATCGCGAACAGTTGTGCTTGATACCGTATACACCATAAACCCAGGAGAGCCAAGAAGTTAACTAGCGCAATGTCTAACTTTAATCGATTTCTCGGATTTCGGAACTCACATCGCGACCGATATTTACCGTTCCGATCGGCGACAGTATTTGTAGGGTGCGTCGCCATCGACAATCTCTTGCATCCAATCGACAATCTCACGGCGACGCACCTTACGACTACTAAACAATACTTCGGACAGTTTTTTAACGGCCCTGTAAGCCTTACGGAAGAAGCCCTGCCATTTTTTACGCATTTTCTGAAACTTAGCGCTGAACTTAAACCTTGAAAAAATAGTCCAGCATATAGCCAGTAAGGGTTTTGGAGACTCGACTATATCTAAAACTGTCCGAAGTATTGCTAAAGTCCTTTGACTATAATTAAATTGCATTCATTAACGAGGTAAATTATGCCGCTAACTGCAACCGAATACAAATATGTGGAATTAGACGAGAAGAACGTTCCTCTCATCGCCGGAACCACAATGAAAGTGATTGAATTAATAACTTCGGTAAAAGCTTACGGCTGGACTCCCGAAGAATTATTCCAATCCTATCCTCACCTGACTTTGAGCAAAATTTACTCTGCCTTATCCTACTACTGGGATCACAAAGAAGAGCTGGATGCAGATATGCAGCGCAGGTTCGAGTATGCCGAAAAATTGCGCCTAGAAGCTGGCGAATCTGCTTTGGTTAAAAAACTCCGAGCCCAGGGACTAATCAAATGAGTATAAATCTGTACATGGATGAGAATGTGCCTCTACCTGTTACAGAGGGATTGCGGCGGCGGGATGTAGATGTTCTGAGAGTTCAAGACGACGGTAGAAAAGGTACGCCCGACCCTATTATACTCGATCGCGCAGCCGAGCTTCAGCGCGTTGTTTTTACCCAAGACGATGATTTTTTAGCCATAGCAAACCTGCGCCAGCAAGAGGCCGTAAATTTTGCTGGCGTCATCTACGCTCACCAACAAAGTGTAACTGTTGGCGATTGCGTTCGTGACTTGGAAATCATCGCTAAGGTTAACGAACCTGAAGATTTAGTTAACTGCGTTCAGTACCTGCCTTTGTAGCAAAACTAGAAATATCGATCGCCCCAGCCTGTGATATCATGTCCGGTGATTTGATTTGCGATTGTTTGCTGTTTTGGGCGATTGTTTTCACCGACATCTAAAATATGAAAAAAGGTAGAGCTAAAAATGTTGCTTTCAGATTAATAACATATCTAATTTTTCCAATTTTTTTATCCACCACCACGGCTGAAATTGTCTTGCGAGTTGCGGGATACAAACCCTGGCCAATAGAAAATGTTGATGTTGCGGTCGAACCCAAAGGTAACTTTTTTACCAAAAACTCGGAACTCGGCTACAAACATTTGCCGGGTAAATTCAAGGTGACACTTAACGGCAATTACTCATTTAATGCAACTCACCTCAATAATAGTTTCAGAATAACACATCCACTCAATACTTACAATCAATCCTCAAAAAAACCTGAAATTTGGATATTTGGCTGTTCTTTTACCTACGGTTGGTCATTGAATGACAGCGAAACTTATGCGTGGTTGTTACAAGAAAAATTACCCAAATATGAAATAGTTAATTTTGGCGTTAACGGCTACGGCACGCTGCACTCGTTGATTCAATTCAAAGAAGCACTCAAACAAGGAAAGAAACCCAAAATCGCCGTAATTGCCTATGCCGGATTTCACGATAGGCGCAATACTTTATTGAGGGCGAGAAGCAAGCAAATGGCTGCTTGGAATAAACTGGGTATTTTATTCCAGCCCGATGCTAGGCTGAATGGAGAAAATAATTTTACCTACAGCATGACAAAACTTGAATATCACGAGTGGCCGCTGATGCGGGTTTCTGCCTTAGTAAACTTGCTGGAGGTTAATTACAATCAATTTGAAGAGCAATTGTACAAAAGTCACGATGTTTCTAAGGCAATTATTGAAGAATTTAACCGGGTGGCTGAGGCTAATAATATTAAGTTAGTTGTGGCGGGAATTAATGCCGGTTCTGCTAAGATGTTGGAGGAATTAAGTCAGGAGGGAATTGCTACGGCGGATATTTCGGTTGATTTGAAAATACCTGCCAATAATAATTTACCTCATGACCTTCATCCAAGTGCGATCGCGAATCGGCAATATGCAGAAAAGTTGGAGGGTTTTTTGCAAGGTACTGTTTTAAGGTAAGTTAACGAACCGCGAAGGCGCGTTAGGCGAAGCCGCGCGTAAGCGCTAGGGCGCGAAGGAAGAGATAAAGAGGAAGTTTAGGAGTTATTTAGGGTTGCTAGACTGATGGGATTATTTGATTGGGTTTCTTTTAAATTGCCTCGCAAGTTTCTAATTGATGGGTTTTTCCTGTTTTTACTTGTTCTTGTAACAGTGGCAGTAACATCAATCTATGTATCCAGCGAACATACTTTTTATTGGTGGGATTACGCGGGCTACAATACGGCTACAGTCAACACGGCTAATTTATTTCGAGACTCGCCAGATAAAGCATGGCGCGGAGTTATAGAATCGCTATCTAAGGAAAAAAACCTATTAATATCTTTGCCGTTAGTGCCGTTTATTCTGTTATTTGGCGAGTCTCGGCTGAGTTACATTCTCAGCGTATCCCTGATTTATGTGCTGCCGTTTCGCCTGTTGCTGGGGGCAATTTCTGCAAAGCTAATTCCAGTTTATCCCCGCCGGGTGTTTTGGTCAACGGTGCTGCTGAGTTTATTAATTCCGATGAGTTGGATACCGACTCTGCGGGGATATTTGGATACTGGCGGCTGTGTGTTTGTAGCCTTGGCAATTTGGGTTTATTTGCAGGATGTCAAGCTAAAATCTTGGTGGAAAATCCCGTTAATTGGGTTTTTGCTGGCGGCGGCGATTCTGTTGAGACGCCATTTTGCTTATAGTGCGATCGCATTTTTTGGTGCAGCAACTTTACAGGCTTTCATCGAGTTTATTGTACTAATATACCGTAAAAAAACGGCGTTGTCGTCTTCAAAAGACAAAGACTTGGCAGTACCCTTTCCCTGCAGATGCTTGTTTGAATCCGCTGTGAAATTGGGTTTGATAGCTGTAACTAGCTTGAGTATTTTAATGTTGGTAGCGGGGGATTTTACTCGCAGTGCTCTGACAGTTAATTACCGCAATTTGTATGCTGCTTGGAGTTTGCCGGTTAATGATATTTTAACTCGTTATGCGGATTTTTACGGTTTGGGAACTTGGCTGCTGGTAGTGATTGGTTTTTCGGCGGGGATTCTCACCCGAATGCTGGTTCCTGCGGCGGCTATTTTTGTTTGTTTGTTTGGGGTTTTGTCGCTGGTTGAGTGGCTGTTGGTGTTGCGTTACGGCTACTTGCACTATACAATTCATGTGACACCGATCGCACTTTTGGGATTATCGGCATTTTTCTGGACAACTTGGCTGACACTCAAGGGGAAAATCCGCTATTTGATGCTGGGCGCGGCGGGTTTGTACCTGGTTTTGAATGCCGCAGTCGGGTTAATTCCTCTCAAAATTGATTTGTCAAGACTGTTTGTGGGTAATTTTCCGCCGTTAGTGCGATCGGACTACGACGAAGTTGTAAAATTAGTAGAGTTTCTGCGAAAATTAGCACCCAACGAAGAACCGATTTATCTTGTCGGTGCTTCTAACAATTTCAATGCTAACATACTCAGGCAAGCTAACCGAAAATTAAACCCGCCGGAGGGTTGGTGGAAGTTAAATACAATCGGGAGGCCGCAAATTGACTCGCGCGATACTTACCCGCTACCGGAGTTGTTGCAAGCGCAATATGCGGTGGTTGCTACACCTTTTCAGCAGGTGTTACCGACAGACGAACAAGTTTTGCGATCGCACGAACAAGATGTTGTTAAAGTTGTGTACGATGCCTTTACTCAAAACTGGGAAATTGCCCGCGATTTCCAATTGCTACCGGAACAGTTTAAGCTAGAAAACGGCGTGACTGTCAGCGTTTACCGGAGGATGCGGCCGACTGATACAGGCACAGCCGTTCGCACTTTATACGCGATGCAGCAACAAATAGTCGATCGACCAGGCACGCAGTTAGATTGGATTAGTTTGCGGCAGTCAATTTACACAAGTGCCAATTATTCAGTTAGTCAAGAATCTGATAACCTATATAAAATTGTAACTCATCCCATTAAAAATAGCACGAAACTCGATACATCTTTCCTGTATTTAGGTTCCATTTCAGACAAAGTAAAAGTTACAGGCAAACTCAATTTACCTAACAAACAATGTCCGGGAATTGTCCTGCGCTTGACTTTGTGGGACAAGCAAGGTAAATTAGTAAACTCAGCAGAGATGGCTTATAGTCAAAAAAGTGCGATCGGCTTAAATCTATTAGTTGAGGGCAAAAATCCCATTTATCTGCTGCTTGAGGTATTGAGTAGCAGCAAACAGGATTTAACAAACCAATGCAAGCTAGAGATTAACAATATAGCTGTCAGTAGGTAAGTTTAACCGTAAATAAGACAAGATTGCCTAAATCATTAAGTGATACAGAAACCGCAGATGTAAAGAAGATAAACACAGATAGACGCAGATGTATTTGAAGATGATTTGGGAATGATTGCAAGAGGTATAATGCAGAAATATCAAAAATCAAACAAGTATTTTAATTTATCTCTCTATACTTTTGTCATCATCGGTTCCCTGATGGCAACTGGCTATATTTTCCCCATTGGAGGCAATTTCCCCGAAGTGCCGCCAATTCAATTTATGCTCAATCCTGAACTCTACAAAAATGACTATTACGTTCAGGAAATGGTTAAATTTAATCCGAGATATTACTATTATTATATCATCTATTTGCTCGCCAACTTAGGAACCAGCATTCCCCTAGCGCACTTTATTTATCAATTTATAGCCTTCGGTTCATTTATCTTAGCTTGCTACGCAATTATCAATATTTATACTAATTCCAAACTGCCTGCAGCAGCGATGGCTTTTTTATCTATAGCCGCTTCATTTACAGATGTTGGCAACACGCTGATATTTTCCACTAAATCAGTACCCAGTACCTTCGCAATGGGTTTCGCAATCTGGGGAATTTACTTTAGTTTGCGCCAGAAATGGCTGACAGGATATTTATTTTTTGGACTGGGCTGTTTGCTGCAATTTTTAGTTGGTTTGTTGCCGGGATTGATGATGGTTCCCGTTTTAGTTATTGAATCTGTAAGACAGCGCAAGTTTAAAACGTTGATTTGGGCGATCGTACTTTTAGCAGCAATGGCAAGTATAGTATATGTACCCATGTTATTAACAGGTACTACCAGCACTCACACTATCGACAACGCCGAGTTTGTCTTCATTCACGCCCAAGTCCGCAATCCCCACCACATCCTCCCATCAAATTGGGCTGTCGGGAATTGGTTCAACTTTATCTGTTTTATTCTGGGCGGCTTGCTTTGCATCAAAAAAACAAATTTACTGCCAAAAGAAGACAAAGTAAATTTTTACGTAATTCTCGGAACCTCAATTTTTGCACTATTCCTAAATTACATATTTGTCGAAGTTTACCCCCAGGCTTTTCTTGCCAAACTACAACTAGCTAGAACAGTACCTTTTGCTCAAATAATTATATTTATTGTCGTTTCCTTGACGCTAGATGAAGTTGACCCACACAAACAAGCACCTGTTAGCTTGTTCGTACTCTCTGTAATGACTTTGCCTTTTCGAGGTATCATTTTATTAGGATTCGCAGTTTGGCAAAATAAAAACTACATACTTCCCAAAAAATACAATATATTGTTGTGGATTTTCGCAGCAGGAACGTTTATTTTTAGCTTAACATATCCGCTGACTGATTCATCGGAAATAATAGGCGATCGAATAATCACCCTCCCAGTCTTTTTCTCAATCCTCGCTTTTCCATTCATCCTCGAAAAAACATCATTTGCTACATCTATAAAACAGACTATCACTCATATTTTAGCATTGCTAGCTACTGCAATTTTAGTTTTAGGAGTAGCAGGAATTTTACCCAAACCCATATTAAATATATTTCAAACAAGAATTAATATCAATGCCGTTCCCACGGACGATTTAAGCAGATTAGCTGTGCGATTTTCGCAAATTAGCAGCCCAGACGCACTCGTATTAATTCCACCATCAGTTACCAGCTTCCAGTTTTTATCCCAAAGAGCGATTGTCGTCAACTTCAAGAACTTTCCTTTTACCGACAAAGGCATCAAACAGTGGAAAAATCGCATGGAAGCTGTTTTAGGAGCTCCCTTAAACCCGCAAATGATTTGGGGAGGAAATGACTTATTCATCCGCCGCAGCAGTGCGGATTTAGTCAAAGTAGCCATAAACTATCATGCCGATTATATCCTGACTCGCAGCGATTGGCATCCAAATATTGATGGAGAAATAGTAGATAGACAAGGTAAATGGATTATCTTTAAAATCAGGTAGCCGACAGGGCGGGTTTTTGAGATTGTCAATTATTGGCAAATATTTTTGGTGAACCCGCCCTTACCATAAACACATCTGCGTTTATCTGTGTTTATCTCCCCGACATCTGCGGTTAAACATCAAAACCCGAATCATCAATGATTTCACAAATCTGCTTGTCCACATAATCAGCAGCCACATTCCGCGCAATCAACTCAGCCAAAATCCCTAAAGAAATCAACTGTACCGACAGAATTGTACACAAAATTCCAAAAAATAACAACGGTCGATTACCGATAGGCCCAAAACTCATCCCAGCCAAATTCAGAAACCAAATAACAATCAAATAACCAAGCGAAATAGTGCCCACCAAACCAAAAGACAATCCTAATCCCCCAAACAAATGACCCGGTTTGTGTAAATAGTGCGTTGTGGCTAACACAGTCAACAAATCAATAAAACCTCGCGCATAACGTTCCCAACCATAATTGGATTTTCCATGTTTTCGCGGATGGTGTTCGACGACTACTTCGCCAATTTTAAAGCCTAAATTATTTGCTAATGCTGGAATATAGCGGTGCAATTCCCCGTACAATTTAATCGACTGCAAAACTTCCCGGCGATAAGCTTTAAAACCGCAATTCATGTCGTGCATTTTTACCCCAGTCATCAAACACGCAACGGCATTAAACAGCTTGGAAGGTAAGGTTTTAGAAAGCGGGTCGTTCCGCTGTTTGCGCCAACCGGAAACTAAATCGAATCCTAATTCTAAACTATCTAAAAATTTGGGAATTTCGGCTGGGTCGTCCTGCAAATCGGCATCGAGAGTAAAGATAATTCTCCCTGCTGCATTACGAAATCCTGCTGAAAGTGCGGCGGATTTGCCAAAGTTGCGGCGCATTTTTATGGCTTTAATCAATTTAGGATATGTGCTGGCTAAATCTGCAATTTCTCGCCAAGAAGCATCGCGGCTACCGTCGTCTATGAAAATGACTTCGTAACTGTCAATTCCGGTTTGGGACATGACAATTTGGATTCTTTCAAACAACATTTTGAGCGTTGCTTCTTCGTTGTGAACGGGAATTACGAAACTGAGATTTTTTGGCATGGGGCTATTCTATTTCATTGGTGTTGTCAATGATATTTTTTTTATTAACCGCAGAGGGCGCAGAGGACACAGAGGAGGAGACAGGGAAGTTTTTTAGTTTTGATTGATTGCTTGGGAGTTTCGCAAAGCTACCCAGCCTTGACGGTTTTTAAATGAGGCATAGGCTGTCAATAATGTATCTGTTGGCGATGTTTGAACGTATCCTCTCCAAGCTGCAAATTGATAGGCTGGGCCAAATAATTTAACTAAGTCGGGACGCGGAAATCCTGACATTGCGAAACCTCGAACGACATTTTCTTGGTTGAGAATGGCAATACATTTGACATTATTTTCGGGGTCTCCCACCCAGCCAATTACTCTGGCGGCGGCTGGTGCGAGGGTAGTTACTGTATCAAAATATCCGGGTACTCCGTCTTTGGGGGCTGAAAGTAAATTGGGATCGATTTGTGTGTCTAATGCTGCACAGAAATTGTATTTTTTGATGTTTCGATTGAATGGTACTAAGTTGTTAGTTTTTAAAGCGTCGATTAATCCGACAAATGCGGCCGGTTTGTTGCCTACTTTGTCTTTAATTAATGTTATGTCGGTGATGCCTAATTGCAAGGAAAGTGCTACTAGCGGTTGATAGGTGGCTCTGCGGGCGATCGCCATTGCAGTTTCGCCACCAATCCCGTACATTAAAATCACGGCGACTGTGGCGACTGCAAACAGCGGTGTCAGCCAACGTCCTTGAATTCTCGGTGTCGGCTGAAACTCCCGTACAGCAAGCACTGTGAGGACGATTGTACTCATCCAAAACAAGGCTGGAAGTGTGGCGTAGCGGGAAGCGGTGGCTTGTTCGATACCAAATCCCGATCGACTAACTGCGGCCATTAACGCCGTTTGCAGCGCGTACAATTGGATTGACAGCCAAGGCAGCCAATTTAGGCGATCTACTTTTTTTACAAATAGCCAATAACAGACAAAACCTATTACAGCAATCAAACCAATTATACCAATAAATGACGCAATAATAATATTTTCGCTAAAAATTCCACCCAGATAAATCGGAATATATTCGAGAGCTTTGAGCGGGTTAACTTTAGTTAAAGAAGGGTGATTTGATGGCGTTTTATAAGTTAAAAAATACGTGCTAATCAGCGCAATCGAAACAGCGAAATACAAATAAATTATTTGCCGAGGAAACCGCAGCACAACCGCAGCGCCACACAATATAGGCCACAAAGCCAAAGGAGTGCTGTAACTAACACAGCCTAAAATTCCAAACACAATACTACCAATTACCCAGTTATTTGGTTTCCATCCCTCGTTTTTAGGCTCTGCCTGGGAATGAATGTCCAGAGGTTCCGCCTCTCTTTTATCTGACAAAAACCTCGCATAAAATTGCAAACAAAATATCGAACAAATTACAAATAAATTAGCAATTATCCAGTGAACACCGCTGAATCCCCGCATCCAATTATGAGCCGCCGCCGGAGTAAAACTAAAAATAGAAATACTAAGTACAATCAAGATAAATTGCAGAGGTGCGCGCCTCAAATTTAATGGCAGCAAAGCAATTAATACGTGGCACTGAATCAAAGCCAAAAACCACGCAACTAAGCACAAACCAATATTTGAGCCTTTGGTGACAACGATATTCAAGGCATAGATAATTGCCGGAATGAAAACAAAATGCTCGTTCGCCCGAAATATCCAATTAAAAGGATTTGTTGAAAAACCGTCTACTGAATAAAAATTCCATGTCATCCACCAATAATCAAAATTAGACAAGTCTCCGGCTTGCGAGATCAGGTACAAAATATAGGATGCTGGTATCAAAATTCCGATAACTGATGCGGCAATTAAAATAGATTTTTCTTGAAGTTTCATGGATTTCGGGGGAGATGTTTAATTGATAGGGCAGGTTAAGCTAGATCCCCCCTAACCCCCCTTAAGAAAGGGGGAACAAGAAAGCTCTCAAAGTCCCCCTTTTTAAGGGGGATTTAGGGGGATCTCCGGGGAATAAACAGAACCCCACAGATACAAACTAAACGCAGTAAAGCTTATAACAGATAATTTCAAAACAAGACCCGTCCTTGCTTTTTGAGGTTTACTCAATTTTTTACTTCATTTCTCTTGCTAACATTTGTCTGAGCCCTTGCCGCCAGTGGGGAGGATGCGTGCCCAGAAGTGCTGATATTTTCACCGTAGAGAGAACCGAAAAAGCGGGACGTTTTGCGGGTGTCGGATATTCGGCGGTAGTGATGGGAATTACACGCTTAATTTTGAGGGGAAAGCCCAATTTTTCAGCTTCTTCAAAAATGGCGATCGCAAAATCGTACCAACTACAAACACCGCTGTTAGTATAGTGGTAAGTTCCAAAAATTTCCGGCCCTAGATTCGGGATAATTTGGGCAGTCGCAGCCGCCAAATCTGCCGTCCCAGTTGGACTTCCGATCTGATCTGCTACTACTCGAATTTCTTCTCTTTCCTTTCCCAACCTCAGCATAGTTTTGACAAAATTACCTTTGCCACCGTTGCCGTAAACCCACGCGGTTCTAATAATAATATGTCTGCTTCCCGCTTGCCGAATTGCTTCCTCACCTGCTAATTTTGACTTGCCGTAAGTGCCCAGCGGATTCGTAGAATCTGTTTCGAGATAAGCAGAACCGCTGCTGCCGTCAAATACATAATCAGTGGAAAATTGAATCAAACTTGCTCCCAATTTTTCACATTCTTCTGCGAAAATTCCCGGTGCGATACCGTTGACTGCGTGCGCTAATTCTGGTTCGCTTTCTGCTTTGTCTACCGCAGTGTAAGCGCCGGCATTCACGACTAAATCCGGTTGAATGTCAGCCATTGCTTGACGGATGGTTTCGGGCTGGGATAAATCGACGCAAGTGCGATCGACTGCAATAACCTCTCCCACAGATAATAAGATTGGCTGCAATTCTTGAGCTAGCTGTCCGCTGCCGCCTGCGAGTAAAATTTTCATCATCAAAAAACTTGAGCTTTTTTCAACGTTTGTCCGGCTTTGTCTTTAGCTGATAAGATTGGTTGGGCACCATCTAACGGCCAGTCGATCGCCAAATCCGGGTCATTCCATACAATACACCGTTCGTGTCCCGGTGCATAGTAATCTGTAGTTTTGTACAAAACCTCAGCAATGTCTGATACTACTAAAAAACCGTGAGCAAAACCTGCAGGTACCCAAAGTTGCCGTTTATTTTCTGCACTCAACAAACAGCCCACCGATTTTCCAAAAGTCGGCGAACTTTTTCTAATATCCACCGCTACGTCAAATATTTCGCCCGCAATTACCCGCAGCAATTTACCTTGAGGTTGCTGCATTTGGTAGTGCAAACCGCGCAGGACATTTTTAGAAGACTTGGAATGATTGTCTTGAACAAATTCTGCCGTTACGCCTGTTTTTTCTACGAAAGCTTGGTGATTGAAACTCTCGAAAAAGAAACCGCGATCGTCTCCAAAGATTTTCGGCTCAATTATCAAAACTTCAGGTATTTCGGTAGATATAACGTTCATAGTGGCCTGTATCGCGTGATAAACTCATACTCAGTCTATGGTATCTTACTATGAAAACTGACACATATCTCAAAAAGTTGTACGCCAACCGATTTGATTCCCGCCAAATGCAAGCCAAGGTGGCACTCTGGAAGGTTTTGATTGACGAATTTTTACAAGATTATGTTCCTTCCAAGTCGGTGGTTTTAGATATTGGCGGCGGTTATTGCGAGTTTATCAATCAAATTCGGGCCCAAGAAAAATGTTTGATTGACTTGAATCCTGATGCCAAGTTATTTGCTAATGCTGATGTCAAAGTGCTGAATATTGATGTGCTTAACTTAGATAATCATACTTCTTTTACAGAACAGTTCGATCGCATTTTTATCTCTAACTTTTTTGAACACCTCCGCAATAAGGAAGAACTCGTAGAAATTATCTCGTTTTGCTTTGATGCGCTGAAGCCTAATGGCTCACTTTTGATAATTCAGCCTAATTTTAAATACTCTTACAAGGAATACTACGATTTCATCGACCATCAATTACCGATTACGCACTTATCGCTGCAAGAGCTTTTACAAACTGTGGGGTTTGATATTGATGTAATGATACCGAGATTTTTACCGTTTTCGACGAAAGGGCGGCCGGCCTCGCCGTTGCTGTTAAAGGTTTACTTGAAATTGCCTTTTTTGTGGCGGTTTTTGGGCGGGCAAATGTTTGTCAAGGCATCGAAGTTATAAGTTATAAGAGTCGGCGGTTGAAACCGCGACTAGACAAACGAAGTCCGAGCTGAGAGGGACTCAATAATAAAGCTCATTTTAATAATTCATCGACGGTCATGCTAAAACCAGGTAGAACAATTTGAGTGCTAACAACTTCCCCAGCAATAAAGATGATTCTCGTTTGTTTGGTGACGACAATAATCCATTGGTTTTCTGGATATACCAGCCAAACTTCCTCACTTCCCGATGCTAAATATTCCGTAGCTTTAGCAATTACATCTTCAGCCAAATCTGTTGCAGAAACAATTTCAGCACATAAAGGGAAACTTTGCGGCAGCACTTTGAGATTGCCAAATTGTGCTGCTAATTCTGGGGGAAGGTAAGCAACATCAGGATAGCGTCCTTGCTGGTTTGTGCGGCAGGGAACGTCTGTATAAACCTCTCCTCCTTGTCCGCTGGATTCTTTGTAGTTTCTCCAATAAAAGTAAAGATTTCCTTGTACCTTGCTATGCTTGAGAGTCATGCCATTTTTCTCTAATAATTCGCCATCAACCCACTCTTGGAGATCCGGTGGACTTTCCATCCATGCTTCTAGAGAGTAGGTTTTAGATGCCGGGGCGACAACTGTAGAAGTTACCATTTTTCGGTTCTCCGTGTGGAACTTTTTTCTATGATATCAGATGCGATCGCCCTTTATGCCTGTCACGTTGAAGTGTTATCATAAAAATACTGCCAATTAAAACATCATGGTCAAGCGAAAGATTTTACAGGAAGGTCGAGAATACAGCTTTCGTTCGTACTTTGAATTGCCTTACGAAACGGACGAAATTTTAGCAGAATTTGATTACTCGCTAGTTAAAGCTGAGTTATCTTTGCCACATACACTTAGAGAACTAGAAGAAATAGCATCTCTCAAACAAAGAATTAGAGCAACTTTGCCTTTTCTCAGTCTCAGCAGCGAAACAGCTAGAAGAGAATCTTTAGTATCGCCTGTTTTGCTGGACATCGTTCGATACTGCCAATGTCAACTGCGATTTGAGTATACTCTCAACGTTAATAGCTGGTTAAAAGGAAATTTAGATTATCTCGTGCAATCAAATCAAGATTTGCTAGTTATTGAAGCCAAAAATGACGATATGACTAGAGGATTTACTCAACTTGCTGTAGAGTTAATTGCGATGTCACACGTTGAAGAGCAAAATACACTTTACGGGGCGGTCACAATGGGAGATGTCTGGCGATTTGGCAAGCTTGATCGAAGTCAGCAGACGATTTTTCAAGATGTCAATTTGTTTAGAGTGCCTGACGATTTAGAAGATTTAATTAAGATAATGGTGGGAATTTTAGAGGGTGTGGAAATTTAGGTCGATCGCATCTAATCTAATATAATATCCGGTAGATCCACCGTAATTACTGTAGGGGCGGGTTCACCAACCATCTCTAATGAAAACCATCAATCTATTAAACCCGCCCCCACCCAACAGACAATAAAAATGTACCGTGAATTTATGGATAAAATGTCGATATAAATAATCGCGGGGATGGGGCGGGTTTATGAGATTGTTTGTAGGTTTCATAGATTGTTGGTGAACCCGCCCCTACCGGAATCAGGTAGAAACTTAGGCAGAAACCGGGTTTTTTACGAATATATGCCGAAGTCTTAAATCTGTTAAAAACCCGGTTTCTTTAGTATGATATCGCATCTCTACAAATCATCGTCGTCGCACAAACCCCGTCAGGCTTTTAGCGTAGCTTGATCGGCATCCGTAAAACTCCTAACGCGCGCAATATTCATGCCCTCATCAGGTATGTCTATCAAAGTTTTTAAGCACTCACCGACAGAAAACCCGTCCGCTTGCTGCTGTGCGGAACTCCCAGAAGCGTCCACCGCATCATTGACATCCTGCTGCCAAATCTTACTGATGTCAGGTTCATCTAACTGACGGCATGAATAATCATTTTCTATAAGATACTCAGCCTCTAAATGGGAATAGTTAGAAAGTGTTTCTAACAAACCAGGTTTCCAGTTAGCGATCGCCCCTCGTAAACCTGGTATCCGCTTAATTGCAACGGCAATTATTTCTGGCAAGTGTGGGATGAAGTCCCCAGCATTACGAAATCTGTATAACGGCGTATCTAGTATGAATTCTTCGGTGCTGACTGGCGGTGCGCCAAAAGTGTAAGTTTCTAAAACATAAGGCTCAATTAGTTTCAAACCAGATTCCTGAAGCCGTTTGGTAATGAGTGTAGCTGCTGCGCCTCCCAAACTGTGTCCAGTAATAAAAATATCTTTTCTGCTATTATATTCTCGCAATATAAACTCTTGCAATTGTTCCCAAAAACGCTCTACAAAAGTGTCAAATCCTGAATGAATTCCTTGTGAATTAGACTCTGCCAGTAAATTTAAAAAATAATCGTCTAGGTTTTCTGTTCCTCTAATGGCGATCGCAATCTCGTTGGGTGCAGACAAAGCCAAACCGCAGCAAGCAAAATCACTTGTTGAAATCAACGCACGCGGCGCTTGAATAAACTCTATTGTTTCGTACTGACGGACTAAGGGTGAACATCCTGATTTGAGGATATCGCGCACAACTTCTAAGCCTTGGTTGTAGGCGACGTAGGTTAGTTGGGACAGACAGGCCATTTCGAGCGATCGCTGACGGTTCAGAGTGTGTTTCATGTTGATTTTTTGCAGATAAGCGCGATCGCCCTTCTGGTTTCGAGGGAGAGAGGGGCGATTACTAGAATCTAAAATAAGATTGGGACGCAAATTAGCGAAGAGTGCGAATCAGGATCGCTCCCCCTTGACAAACATTTGTTGTACTAAACAACTCAGGAATTCGATCAACTCAACATAAAAGAGTCAAGCTCATCGACATTGTGAATAATCTTGGAATCAGAAACGCCATAAGCTTCAGCTAATTCGATACTAGCTTGCAATCTCAATTCAATGTTTAAGTTAGAGTCAAAAGCTGCTTCCGCTAAATTACCTAATCGTTCATAGGTAGCAACAAGATTAGCAACTGCTGCCTTGTAAGCTCGGTCAATTCTAGCGAGGGACTGTTGATAATATTGCTCCACTTGTCGAGCCAGTTGAGTGTCGGCTCCCAAGAATTGCTTACAGAAACCAGTCACGATTCGACCCGCGATCGCACCAATGACTGCGCCAACAACAGGAATCGGAATCAAAGCTTGTCCGACAGTAGCCCCAGCAGCAACAATGGCTGAATCAGCACAAGCGAACAAACTCAACTCAACGAATTGATCGCGAGTAATTTCTCCTCGATTCAAACTACCAACTAAACTAGCAATTTCCATACCTGCACTAACAAAAGCACCAGCTAAAGGAGCAGACATTTGGGCAAAATTGGTTAACCCATAAATAGCCGTTGCCGATATACCACTGAGTGCTGCTCCTTTTACGGTATCAAGTCCAACCTCTTGCCAATCTTCAAGGGTTAATTCGCCCTTAAAAACGTTTTTACCTTGCTTATGCTTAGCGTAAAGCTTAGTAGCAAACCGAATGCTACCTCCGATAACCGCGCCTTTAACAGCAACCTGACCAAAATCCGCCAGAGTAGGTTGAGCGTCGTCGCGTATCCCATCCTTAATTTGTTTGTTTTCTTGCTTTAATTCATGCTCTTTGCGCTCTAGCGTCTCGTCAACTTTGCCTATTTGCACATCTTCATAGTTAGACGATCCAGCTTGAACAGTCTGACTGAAAGGACGACCAGACATTTGCTCTATTTCTTGAGCTTTTTCTTGTATTCTTTGAGCGGTACGGCTTGTTATTCCCTCGACTTGTTCCCCTTTCAATATTTTATCAATAGTCTCATATTGGTTTTTAGGAATATGGTAATATGACCCATCTCTGCCAAAGTTTTCGTATTTCTTCATGTGGTGGAGAACGTGGTCTAAATTATTTCCCATCCCATTTACAAATTTAGACTGTACCTTAACCCCATCAATTAAATAATCTTCTGGTGCTGTTCTACCCACTCCCTCAAAAGTAGCGCGAGTTTCATAGGAGTTAAAAATAGATTTTGCATTCCGAATACCAACTTCTACTTGCTCAGCTATTTCACCGTGTTTTGTGCTTGTGTTTCCCAGAATTTTTTCGGGGCTACCTACAAAATCACGAACTTTATCAATCTCTCCGACCGCTGCAAAAAACGCTCGGTCTTGTTTGCTGAGTTCCGTAGCAAGCTGTTCTGCATGGCGCAGATTTTCCTCGGCTACTATTGCAGCAACGAATTGAGTTGTCAGATGTCTATCTTCTGTTTTTTCCATATTTAAAAAATTGCAGCATTGCTCCCCAATTGCTAGAAAACAATGCTGCACTCCAAATTTTAATTACATTTTCAGGTCTACGGTCTTTTTAAGCGACTCGCTCAGGGAATTAATGGAATTGATTAAAGTCGCTATCCTTTGTTTGAGAGATTGACTAAAATCCAAATAATTCAAAGGTGCATTCTTCTTAAAGAATTGCAGTTCACTTTGAATCAAGTTAGCTAGTTTGACGGTTTCCTCTTTCAGAAAGTTTACTTCTTTCTTGGTTATGTTGACTTTAGCTGTATCACCTTCAATTTCAATAGCGCGTTTGTTGGCTTCGTCACCAATTTTCTCATTCTCGTTACTTTTCCACAAAGCACTACCAGCCAAAGCTACACCACCAATCCCCCAGCCAATCGGCCCTGCTAGTGCCAGCAGCGCATTTCCAGCCACCATACCGCCACCACCCACAGTAAGAGCGCCACCTCCTAACCAAGCTAAAGCCGCATTCACAGCCGCCGCACCGGAAAGGGAAGCAATCGCAGTACCCGTTGAAGCTGTTCCGAAAGTTGTGGCAATTGCCATCGCTGCTGTTGGCCCCAAAAGGGCAACTCCTGCTCCTGCCATGACTCCTGCACCACCTGCTGCGGCTACATTGCTGTTATGAGCCGAATAAATTAGATCCCAATCTTCGCCAGTAATTTCCTTGAGCTGAAACTTCAGTTTTGTAACGACTTTGCTAAACTCTTTTGGCGAGTTTGCCAACGTGTTAATGTAATTTTCGCATAGTTGGATAATCTCAACCCCACGATTGACTCGCGTTTGGTAAAGACTTCCAGCGGCATTTTGTAAATACTCACAATCTCTTTGGTACTTTTCTACTGCACGGCGCAGTTTCTCTTGTGCCTCTTTTTTGTATTCGTGGTTAAACATTTACGGGTAAATACCTAATTATGAGGAGTTTGTGTTGATAACTCTGTCGAGCAGAAAACGGTACCTCGCAAGAAGTGAGCCTTCCCCGGATTCCCGGTGTAAAATTAATCACGATCTTGCTTTCCCTGATACTAATCTAACTACCTTTAACAAAGAAACTAATAAGCATTAGGAATCGTGTTAGACTTTGATTATAAAAAATCCCGAAACCTATCCCCTGCAATGGCATCCTCTAACGATCGCTT
>JARCMA010000661.1 GCA_030248405.1 Microcoleus sp. MP8IB2.171 | reverse complement strand
GTTACAACGTCAATACAATTGCCGTGCGCGTTCCCAAAGCGTTCTTGCAAGCAGGAACTGGGGCGAATACTTTTGATGTGTGGTCAACTGTTTCTATCAGAGACGGAGCTGGCGGTTTTAAACAATTCGAGCGTTTGGCGAGACCTGCAATTAATGAAGGTTTGATAGTTTCTCCCGCTTATCTGGAGGCATTTAATAATATTCCTCCGAGATTGGATTTGAGTGCTGCTGCTGCTCCCGTGCGGCAGGAAGCTGTTGCTACTCTGAATGCTGTCGATCTTTTGGACGGCCGGGATAATGTCGATCCAAATGCGATCGCCGGAGCTTTCTTACCCGATGTCATGCGGATCGATACCACAAAAACCAGTGGCTATGCTAGCGCTACAAATGCTCAAGGAAGTTTGATCGGAGGTCGTTTGCTTATGGACGACGTTATTGATATCACTCTGGGAGCTTTGGTGGGTTCTCCGGTTGGCGATAACGTTTCTTATAACGGAACTCCCGGAAATCCGGCTCAGGGACACAAACCTTTAGAACCGAATTTTCCTTATTTGGCTTTGCCTAATTAGTCATTAGTCATTAGTCATTAGTCATTAGTCATTAGTTATTGGTCATTGGCTAATGACAGATAGAAAATACTTTTTTGAACCGCAGATGAACGCTGATTAACGCGGATTTATGAAAACTAAAACTAAACCGGAAAAAAAATCGGATGTTTTGTCGTGGTGGCTGCTGATAGTAGTCCCTTTAGTTGGGATGGTATTAGTTAATTTACCTCCTAATTTGCGTTTTGTTTCAGATAATTTTTCTAACAAAAGTCCGGCAAATCTCGATGCTAATTACCGCTATCATTTCTCGGAAAGTTTGAGAAATAATCCCAATCAAAAGGAAGCAATTCAGCAAGAGATTGCTTTTTACCAGCAGCGATTGGCTGTTGATTCCCGCAGCGGTTTGAACCGGGCGGCACTGGCGGGATCTTATTTGAAAATGGCTCGCGCTACTGGGGAGGGAGGTTGGTTTTTATTGGCAGAACAGGCGGCTCAAAGGTCGATCGCCGATTTGCCTTTTGACAACCAAGGTGCGCTGTTAGTTTTAGCTCGAATTGCCGAGGCAAGACACGATTTTGCTACTGCTTTGCGCTTTGCTAAACAGGTGGGTTCTGACAATGAAGATGCGATCGCCCTTTCAGTTACATCTAACTTAGCGATGGGAAAAGTGAGCGAGGCAAATGCAGCCGCAGAAGCCTTAGTTAACCGGATTCCAAACTTGGGTTCTCTCACTTTGAGAGCTTTGGTGAGAGAGTCTCAGGGCCGAGATGCTGAGGTTTTGCAGGATTACCGGCAAGCAATGGCGGCGGAGGAACCGGGAGAGGTGGCGGGTTCGGCGCGGGCCCGATCGCTCTTGGGTCGATTTTACGCGCGTCGCGGGCAGTTTGTGCAGGCGAAAGCGCTGTTTTTGGAGGCGCTGCGGTTGGTGCCGCGATACCCGCTGGCGCTGATTTATTTGGCGGATTTGGAGACGCGGCAGGGCAATAATCGAGAGGCGGAAGGCTATTACAGGAAGGTTTCTGCGTATTCTGGCCCGGTTGCGACTGTGTTCGATCGCATTGTCGATCGCGGTATGGCGAGGGTGAAGGATTTGCAGGGAAATGCGATCGAATCCCGGCGACTTCGCGACAAAGCAGAAGCGGGGCTGCGACAGGAACAGGTTTCTGGATCTGGCGGTTTTGGGCACCGGCGCGATTTAGCGAGTTTGCTGCTGGAAAAAGGTCGATCGCAGGATGTCGCGGAAGCGCTGGCGTTAATGCAGGAGGAGGTGAAAATTCGGCGGGATGCGGTGACGTTGGATACTTTGGCTTGGGCGCTTTCGAGTGCTGGTGAATGGCAAAAAGCCGATCGAGTGATGGCCGAAATAGTGCGATCGGGCATTCGGGATGCGGGTATATTTTACCGGGCTGGTGCGATCGCCCGTACTTTAGGTAAAGATGCTGAATCTCGCGCTTATTTTCAAAAGTCCAAGGAAATTGACCCGAGTTTTGACGATCGATCTCGCCAAGCATTAGGTTTGGGAAGTTATGAATTTTGAGATTAGCTAATAGCAGCCATTCGGCCAAGTTTGCCATTCCGTCAATCCGCCAGGGGTTGAAACCCCTGCCTCAAAGCTTAAGTCCTCTTGCATAGGACTGAAATCCGCAATTGTTGAATTTAATTAGCTATTCAGTCGGTTTTAACCGACTTTCGCTATGAGACGGGGATTTCAATCCCCGGCGGACTTGCGGGTAAGCGCGCCGGAACAATCACAACAAAAACAAATAATTCATCCGAAAATCACTCAAAAAAAAGGTATTTATGCAGTACAAATTGAACCAAATTTTAAAATTATTTCTCCTATTTTTTCTGACACTTTCATTCTTACTAACAACCTCAACCAGACCAGTTTACTCGCACTGGTCAGACTTATCCGTAGCAGAAATAGTAGTCAACGATTTGCAAACCGAAATAACATTAACTTTCCCAACCGGCTTAACAAAATTCGCCGACGACAATCGAGACAGCCAGCTACAACCTGCTGAAGTTCGCAGCCACCAAACACAGCTAGAAAAGTTTTTTAGCCAACAAATCCGCCTCACCAACAGTAGCAACATTCAAGGCTCAGTAGCAGTAAAACCGCTAGACATAGCAGCTAAAACCGCCAGCTTAATCCAGCAGCCCAATACCCACAGCACCTTAATTTTAGACTACACCTGGCCCGCATCTTCTCAAAATAAAACCTCCGGTTTACCTGACTCAATTTCCATCTCCAAACCAGAGAAATTGCGGATTAATTACAATTTGTTTTTACCCGGAGTGGTGACAGCTAGCTGTCAAGCTACGATCGTGCAAGCGGGTGCTATAAAAAGCTTTGTGTTTACGCCGCAAAACCGGGATTTTTTGTTAGCAGGAAAGGAATCTATCTGGGATTCAGGTTGGAGTTTGCTGCTAGCATTAGCGGGAGCATTTGCTTGGGGATGCGTGCACGCGATGTCGCCCGGACACGGAAAAACAATAGTCGGCGCTTATTTAGTGGGTTCGCGGGCTACTCCGGTACACGCTTTATTTCTAGCAGCGACGACTACAATTACTCACACTGCCGGCGTGTTTGCGGTGGGCGGAATTACTTTGTTTGCTTCTAACTTAATCGATCCAGAAAAATTAGATCCTTGGCTGAGTTTAATCTCTGGTTTATTAGTAGCCTCGATCGGGCTTAACTTATTATTATCAAAAATTAAGACGAGGTTGGTAGTGAGGACTGAAGTTCTCAAAAAAATCAAAACTAAAATTTTTAATAAAAACTGTTTTTTAAGGAGTAAAGTCTTTACTGCGGAATGTGAAGAACCAGTAAATCTTTTGAGTAGAGGAAGTTGGGAGCGAGAATTTAAGCTTGTAAAACCCGATATATCTCACCACTACCACCATCACGGAGACGGCCGGATTCATTCGCATTTGCCGCCCGGTGCAGACGGTTCTGCTATTACTTGGAAAAGCTTATTAGCGTTGGGAATTTCCGGCGGTTTGTTGCCTTGTCCTTCCGCTTTGGTGATGCTGTTGAGCGCGTCGGCTTTGGGCAATGTTGGCTTGGGAATGACGTTAGTGGTAGCCTTTAGTTTGGGATTGGCTTTAGTGCTGAGTGCGATCGGATTAGTCTTAGTTTATGCCAAACGAAATTTTGATAAACTGCCAAAACAGATAACAGCAGTCAAATTTCTGCCTGCGATTAGCGCAATGTTTGTAATGTTGTTGGGGTTGGGAATTACCGGACAGGCGATGTTGAAAATATTGGGGGCAAGTCAATGGGTAATTGGCAATGGATAAGCATAAAATTAGGACTCTTTCTCCTAACTGCAAAATTACGAATAAGTCTGCTTTTAGATACCCGATTTCTGGAAGAAGCCGGGTATCTGGGTATTCTGTTTTTTAGCCGTTGCTCACTTATCAGGCCGCACTATGTTTATTAATAATTTCGGCTAAATCCGGTACTCCGTTTTCCACGTAAGTCTTAGCTGAGGGGCGGAGTTTGGCATAGGCACCTTTAACAATCGCTCTTGTGCTGTTCTCAACCCTTTTGTCACTGATTTGGAGCAATTCGTCTGCCACTTTAGCTTTTCTTTCAGCAAGATATTGGACTGGGTTGCCATTGTTTACCGCTTCAGTCCACATGGGATCGAGTGCGATCGAGATTTCTGGCAGAAGTTGATCGACGACTTGGGCGCAATAGTCAGCCCGTATCCCCTTGACAGTAGAGTAGGCAGCTTTCAGAGCCAGACCACCCAATCCGGGCGCTGCTGCAACGTGTTTGTCTATCAACTTTACACAGTCATCAACAAAAGTGTCTCTGTTGTTTTCATTCAATAGAATATCGCTAAGTCCCATTTTTGCTGTCCTTGATTCAATAGTCAATGTGCTTATTAGCTTTGAGCTCAATCTGACATCATATATCTATTTTGAGCCTTTACTCAAGGTTTCCCAAGTTTTTTAAGGTTTGAATGTGTCTATGACACAACCTAATGTTGAGATTTGTCTAGTATGTTATGGGAATTAATGTTCTATCTGCTACTAATTATTTGGCTACGGTTTGTAGTAAGGGCTTTAGTCCTTATTAGGTGATATTAATGAGGACTAAAGCCCTGACTACAAACTGATAAGTTGTGAACAGTCACATAGAAAAGAGAACAGATCGAAAACAATATTAGAAAGACTGTGCCTAAGTCCGATCGCACTTGCACGTATGATCTTGCAGGTATCATTAGGATTCGACGTTCGGCTTGAAGCCCACAGGTATTGCAACGAGGGGAAGTTTCAGGGTTTGAGTATTGCGATCGCTCGATCGCAATACCAAATTTTTTGGTAATTTCGCGGAAGTGCTGACTCCGGTAAATATGTGAAGCGATAAGGTTAAGCCGGCGGCTAATAATAGTTTTTCTAACATGGCACTGTCTCCAATACATACGCCCTACGGCATAATTCCTCTTACACCTACAACATATAAACATCCTCAGTCGCTTGGTGCGATCGCACGGGCATATATCAGTGACACATATCACGACTGAAGAGGGGGTGATGGGGATAG
>JARCMA010000660.1 GCA_030248405.1 Microcoleus sp. MP8IB2.171 | reverse complement strand
GTTTGCTGCTGTTGCAGTTCGGCTCCTAAAGCTTGCCCAAAATGTTGGACTAGCTGGCTTGAGAGTTTGATGCTTATGGGGTCTTCGCTGGCGATTTTGAAGGCTTCGTAGGCATCTTGGGGGCCGAGGGTGACTAATTTTGAGAGTTCTGCAACTAATTGCTGTGCTAGCTGTTCGGGCAGGTTTCCCAGGCCGGGTACTTGCTTCCATCCTTGATAGAGGGGGGATTGTTTGAGGAAGGTTTCAATATTGTACCGGAGAAGGGCTTCTAGGTCTGGCTGGAGTTGGGGGAGGACTTTGTAGACGGTTATTTGGACTAGATGGGTGGCGATCGCTTCTATTTCATTGATATTGTTGATGTCTAGATAGCGCTGTTTTTGAGATTGAAATAGTTGACGGGCTAGTTCGCCTGTGGTAATTGATTGTTGCATCTGGTTGATGAGTTGAATTACTACTACTTCGGTCAATTCTTGAGCGAAGTTGGCGACGAAACCTCGGCTGATTTGGGTGCGTATGGGTTGGAGATCTGGCATTTTGGCTTGGTGGATGCGAATTGTGACGGGTAATACTCGCAACAGGCGCCAGAATGGGAGCAGCAGGAAGATGTCGTACCATCGCCAGAGCATGGCTGCTCGCCAAGTGACGCTACGGTGGCGGCGGCTGATCAAGTAGGTACGGGCTAGAAATTCGATCGCGAATATGGCAATGAATGGCAGGTCGATTAGCCAGAAGTTATCGGTAAATTCGCCGTTTTCTCCAATCTCGCGGAAATAGTTGGTGGCGATTAATGGCTTGATTTTGGTGTCAAACCACTTGATTTCTTTTTGCCAGCCTTGTTTGTTTAAATAGTCAGGACTCCAGAATGTTTGGAATGATTGTTTAGCCGAGTCTTGCGGATTTGGGGCGCGATCGCGCATCCGGTCTTTTATTTTTTCTAGGGTGCCACTTTTTGATGCTACTCGAAAGGGATCTTCGTCGATCATTTTCGCGCTCAGATTGTTTATTTCCTGCAATTTTGCTGCTACTTGGGGAGATGGCAACCCTGTTTGCACTACTTGAATTTTTAATTCTTCTAAGGTTTCCAGATATTGCTGGGTGTCTCGGTGGGGTTTGATTCCTTTAAATGGGTCGTATACTTGAGTGAGAACTGGCAGTTGCCGGAAGTAGAAATCTCGCCCGGGGACGTAAGTTATGTCAAATAATACTAGGCTTAAATTTCCTAGGGCGACCAGTGCCATGAACCGCTCGAACCAAGGTACTTTTGGTGATTTTTTGCGGGAGTTTGGAGTGGGAGAGGGCTGTAGTTTTGGTGTCACTGACGGTTCCTAATTAAGTAGACCTATGGAAATAGATGTAACTGGTAATAGCTGAAAAAAGGAAACAGGGAAAACTGGCTAATTGTCTGGTCGCGCTCGGATTGCGATCTCGGAAGCTAGTCTTTATTTTAACGTGCGTTTGTTGGGGAGTTTTGGATTGTTGATTCCGCCTGGTTAGCTAATAAATTATGCTGCTAAAATATTAAAGCTGATCGAAGTTGACGGAAGCCGTGGCTCCCGTTAGTGTGCTTCTCTCTGGCAATAAAATTATATCTCAGGCGGAATCCTCAGTTTTTTTGGCGTTGCAGATCTCACGGGGCTGGTAATAAATTACTATTTCTGTTTGAGCTGGTGGCTCTTTGACCGCTAAATCAAATGTTTTGCACGGAGCGGAGTCTAAGGTTAGATATGGACTTCGAGTTTGAGGTCAAACCCTCAAGAGAGTTATACTTGCTCAGGGGCAGTCTGGTGAGAGCGCCCCCTCTGATCGCGAGGGTGGCTGCCGCCTCCGTAAGGTTCGAGGTCTCGCCTCTACAAAAACCAGCTCGCGATCGGACTCTTGAATAATATTAAACCCTTCCTACTAATTTTGTTCGCATTTTTTTTTAATATATGACATACTGCCTTAATCTCGATTGCCCAAGAGACAAGCGTCAGAACCCACCAGGCACAAAGTATTGTCTTAATTGTGGTTCAAAGCTGCTGCTAAAAGACCTTTATGCAGCAACTGAACCGCTGCGCGATGGGGGATTTGGCAGGACTTTCCGAGCTGTTAATCATGGCAAATTTGAGGAATTGTGCGTGATTAAACAGTTGTCGCCCCCTCAAGAGTTTCAGCGAAAGCCCGGTCATTTTAAAAAATATGTTCGGCTGTTTGAACAAGAGGCAAGGCGGTTATACGAACTGAAGCACCCGCAAATTCCTCAGTTAATTTCTTATTTTGAGGAAGATGGGCGCTTGTATTTAGTGCAAGAGTTTATTGATGGCAATAATTTAAAGGATGAGTTAGATAAGTACGGTGCTTATAGCGAAATTAAAACTTGCGAACTGCTGTTAGATTTGTTGCCTTTATTGAAGTTTGTTCACGACCGAAATGTAATTCACCGCGATATTAAGCCTGAGAATGTGATCCGCCGATCTCGCGATCGTAAGTTAGTGCTGATAGATTTTGGGGTTTCTAAACAGGTAGTAGCTGCGGCTCCGACCAAAACAGGAACTAAGTTGGGAACTCCCGGCTACGCGGCTCTAGAACAGCGTCACGGTAGGGCTGTTCCTGCTAGCGACCTTTATAGTTTGGGGGTGACTTGCATTCGCTTGCTGACTTCTGTTATGCCTTATCTGGATATCTACGGCGACATTCACGATGACCTTTACGATCCGCTTGAAGGCCGGTGGCTTTGGAGGGAGGCTTTGCCAAAAGGAACACAAATTAGCGAGGATTTAGGTCAGGTTTTGGATAAGTTGATTCAGGAATATGTTAAAGATCGCTACAAATCGGCTGTGGAAGTTTTGGATGCTTTAAAACCTCCTGTTGTTGTTGTTGTCCCCGTGCTGGAAAAGTCGCAGCAGGCAACTGTTGTTAGTCCTTCTGTTCCGACTCAACCTGTGACTGATTCTCCGGTAGTTTCTGTGAATTTAGAGTCCGAAAAAGGTATTGATTATTCTCACTTGGCCAGGCTGCTGGCTGCTAAAAATTGGCGTGGTGCTGATGAGGAAACTTCTGTGAAAATGCTGGAGGTGATGCAGCAAATTTCACGGGGTTATTTGAGCGAGGAAGATATTAGGAAGTTTCCAGCTAAGGATTTGCAGACTATCGATCAACTTTGGGTGCGGCACAGTCACCGCAGATTTGGTTTTTCTGTGCAAAAGGGTTTGTGGCTCAAGTTGGGGGGAAAGCCTGGTGTTTATGATGCTACAGTTTGGGAGAAGTTTGGCGATCGAGTGGGCTGGCGAGTTAACAGCCAGTGGGTATACTATTCGGAGCTGAATTTTACTTCTAAAGCAAAGCCTGGACATTTGCCGGGGGGGACTGTTTTTGGGTGGGAAGGCGGGGTTTTGTGCGGTGTT
>JARCMA010000659.1 GCA_030248405.1 Microcoleus sp. MP8IB2.171 | reverse complement strand
TAGCAATCATGGAAAACCGAGTTCTGTACGTTCGCCTCCCTTGCAATCCGATTTTCCCGATCGGAGTTGTGTACCTTTCGGATCACGTCCACAAGCTGTTTCCCGATGTCCAACAGCGGATTTTCGACTTAGGTGCGGTGCCGCCCCTAGATTACGCTAAAGGTTTGGATGCCATCATCGATGAATTTCAGCCGACGCTGCTGGTTTTCTCTTGGCGGGACATTCAAATTTACGCGCCCGTGGGCGGCAGGGGCGGGAATCCCTTACAAAATGCCTTCGAGTTTTACTACGCCAAAAATCCGCTGACCAAATTCCGGGGAGCACTCGGAGGACTGCGTTTGGCCACGTCTTACTACACCGAACTGTGGCGCAATCTGGGACTGGTCAAGCGCGGATTGAAGCGGGCCCGGAAATACCGCCCCGAAGCCCGCGCAGTGGTCGGTGGTGGTGCTGTGAGCGTGTTTTACGAGCAGTTGGGGCGCAGTTTGCCGGCGGGAACTGTGGTTTCCGTGGGGGAAGGCGAAGCTTTGCTGGAGAAGTTGATTAAAGGCGAAGATTTGGCCCAGGAAAGATGTTATGTAGTAGGAGAAACTGTGCCGCGCGATCGACTAATTCACGAAAAGCCAGCCAACATCGAGAAAACCGCCTGCGATTACAACTACATCGAAACCATTTGGCCGGAATTTTCCTATTATTTACAGGATATGGACTTCTACCTCGGAGTCCAAACCAAGCGCGGCTGTCCCCACAATTGCTGTTACTGCATTTATACGGTGATTGAAGGAAAACAAGTGCGGATCAATCCGGCGGATGAGGTGGTGGCGGAGATGCGGCAATTGTACGATCGAGGTATCCGCAATTTCTGGTTTACCGACGCGCAATTTATCCCGGCGCGCAAATTCATCGATGATGCGATCGAATTATTGCAAAAAATCATCGCCGACGGCATGACAGACATCCACTGGGCTGCTTACATCCGTGCGGACAATCTCACACCGGAATTGTGCGATTTGATGGTAAAAACGGGGATGAATTACTTTGAAATCGGCATCACCAGCGGTTCCCAGGAACTGGTTAGAAAAATGCGAATGGGCTACAACTTGCGAGTAGTTTTGGAAAATTGCCGCGATTTAAAAGCAGCCGGTTACAACGATTTAGTTTCCGTCAATTACTCATTTAACGTCATTGACGAAACCTTTGAAACCATCCGGCAAACTATTGCCTATCACCGAGAATTAGAGCGAATTTTCGGAGTAGATAAAGTAGAACCAGCGATTTTCTTTATCGGGTTGCAGCCGCACACAATTTTAGAAGAATACGCCTTTAAAAAGGAAATTCTGAAACCTGGTTACGATCCGATGAGTTTGATGCCTTGGACAGCGCGCAAATTGCTTTGGAATCCCGAACCTTTGGGTTCATTTTTCGGACAAATTTGTTTAGAAGCTTGGCAGCGAAATTCCAATGATTTCGGCCGCGAAGTGATGGCAATTTTGGAGGAAAAACTCGGCTGTGCCGATTTGGAAGAAGCATTATCTGCGCCTGTGGAAATCAAAGACAAACAGTTGGCAGCAGTTAATTAATTACCAGGTTCGCAGCATCGGACTTTAGTCCTTATCCAAACAAAGGGAAATGGAAGAAAACTGTATCTTCTCTTTCCCTTTTTATTCAAAAATCTCAATGCAAGAAACTAGACTTGAATTGCAAAAATAATTAGGACGGGCTAGAAGCCCATCCCACATTTTTTCTTGTGGGATGGGCTTCTAGCCCGTCCTAAAATTTGATTAAAATGACTTTGGCAATTCAAGTCTACTCTTGCTACAATCATCAATCTTAGACCAATCATTAGACCCGATGGCCAAACTCGAAAACAATCTTCAAATTATCTGCGTTCATCTGTGTTTATCTGCCTGACATCTGCGGTTGACCTATTTATCAAAAATTTACGCAATAACTCTATTAAAAATCGCAGAGCGAGCAAATATCGCTTAAGATGTAATTATATAGTTAAAACCAGGAGTGACAAGATGTTTTATAAAGATCGAGTTAAGGGCATTAAAGGAGTAGGTCTAGTTATAGCTGGCATTTGTGCGATTCCCTTCGGGATAGCTTCGCTTCACGGCTTTTTGACAGCCTCAGCAGAAGCAACTGCACTAAATCAACCGATTGGCAAAGTTCAGGCGATCGCACCCAACACTTTGGGCAATAATCAACCGTTGCAAATTGCTCAAGTTGAGGGATGTCCGAGGGCCGAAATGGTGCAATTTTTCGCCACGCCCAACTTTTCTATATACATTTGCAAAACCCAGGAAGGGGATATTTTTTACCGCGGCCTCAGCAAAATAAATGGCAGCCAAATCAATGTAATGCAAGTAACGACAGGTGACGACGGAACTTATGAAGCGACTAACGGCAATATTATCTATTCGATTAACCCAGAACGCCTGCAAGTCCGGCAGAATGGCAAGGTAATTTTGACCGAAGCTGTCATCAAGTAGCAGTAATTGTTATTCAATAATCGATCGGATTAATTCAGGGTACATTTTATTTTAGTTAAAAATTCAAAATCAGCAGAAACATATTTATTCCCGATCCAGGACTGAGAATAATTCCCGCCTGTCAAAACTTGTGATATATTAATTTTAGGGAATCTTTATTAAGGAGTTTCCAGAGTTAAATGCTTACTAAATACATCGCTACGGCCATGCAGAAAGCAATCTATGAGTTGCTTGAAGACGGTACTTTCTACGGTGAAATTCCTGAGTGTCAAGGTGTATGGGGCAATGCTGCGACACCTGAAGCTTGTCGCGAAGATTTGCAAGACGCTTTAGAAGGATGGATTATCTTAGGATTGCGTTTTAGGCACACTTTACCAATCCTTAACGGCATTGACCTGAATATTAGCCAAGAGGTTGCCTAATGCCGACCTTTGGGCCAATTAGTCGCCGCGATTTAGTTCGGTATTTGAGAGATGTTGGTTTTGACGGGCCTTACCCAGGTGGCAAGCATCAATACATGGTAAAAGGTGAATTGAATCTGACAATTCCCAATCCCCATCAGGGAGATATCAGTCAAGCATTGTTGGCTAGGATGTTACGTCAAGGCAATATTACCAGAGATGAGTGGGAAGGTTTATAAAATTGACTAACTTTTATTCAAATACATTTCAATAGACTTGCATTGCACTCATTCCCAAATAATCTTAAAATTATCTGCGTTTATCTGTGTTTATCTGCCTGACATCTGCGGTTTCTGTATCAATGAATGATTTATGCAATTCAAGTCTAATCAGAGATCCGATAAATTCAGGGTACATTTTATTAGCCGCTCTAAAAAAATTGCATATTCTTTCTAATTTAGGTCGAATTAGAGGGATGAATAAAAGCCTGTATTACCAAAAGAGCTATCATATTATGCCCTACAGTCAATTCACAATTACTAGAGCTAAAAAAGACTTTCACTTAACTATCGTGGAGGGAACTCGGTTTTTTCCAGAGGTAGAATCAATTAATCCCAGTCAGAGATTGACTAGCGAATTAGAAGATTTGCCTTGGACGATCGCAGTTAATTCAGAAAAAGCCAGGTCTGAAGCCATTGTCTACCCAGTTCTGCAAGAAGTCCGGCGCTTGATGAACCGCCAAATCAGTTTATTTTCGGGACGGGAATTCAATGTTGACCCCAGTTGCGACCTCAACGGATACGTCGATTTTTTAATTAGTCGATCGCCCGAACAACTGACTGTGGAAGCACCCGCGATCGTAGTCGTTGAAGCAAAAAAAGCCGATTTGAACGAAGGGATTGGTCAATGTCTTGCTGAAATGGTAGCAGCACAGCGCTTTAACGAAGCAGCAGAACACCCGATCGCAACTATTTACGGTTGTATCAGCAGCGGCACTCAATGGCGCTTTCTCAAGCTTTCAGGAACCACGGCGGCGATCGACCTTACCGATTATCCGCTGCTTCCTGTGGAAACCATTTTAGGATTTTTGGTGTGGATGGTTCAACAGACTTAGCAGTTGAACTTGCTAAGTTTTGTTCAAATATCTTTCAATTAGGACGATCGCCACTATATCATCTACAGGCCGCGGCGGAGTCCGCATTCCCTGGGGAATCAAGCGAGAAAGTCCCGTGGGAGGGTACATTTCCCAGTAACGATCCTTCGCTTCTAAGCTGCTGAATCTCTCGTCAACCCGAATAATTTCGATCTCCGGCGACAAACTCTGCGTCAGTTTTTGTTTCCAACTCTTAGAAGTCGTTTGATCTCCGAGTACCAATAACTCGATCGAAAACTGTTCGCACAGAGATTGAATCGTAGATAGGGCTGATTCTGACGGCACTACTTGATGGTAGCAAACTTTCTTATCTCTACCCATGACGGCGATGCCGCACTTGTCTTTACCCGGATCGAAACCTAAAATCATATTTATTAGTTCTGTATTAATAAGTTTGTAGTTGCGCTGTTGTAGTCGAGGAAACCCAATCGCCAACCTATATCTAATCTGACATTTGCATTCTTGAATGTCTCAAAATCTTTTTGGGCGATCGCACTTATTTTACTTGACTTTTTTGCAGGATTGACATATTATATCATCATGGCAATCCGTGCGGCCATATAATGCCTAAAATCAGAAACCGGGTTTTTGCCACAATAATTAGGTGAACATAAATAAATATAATAATGTCATTGCGAGGAACGAAGCAATCGCAGGGTTTTGGGATTACCTCGTTGTCTCGAAGGACAGGAAATATATATCTCCCAATACGCTTGGGTTAAGAGATTCCTACAGGGAAAACCTATGTAAAATAGACACTGCGATTGCTTCGTTCCTCGCAATGACAATCTTAACTGAACAGTATTGATATATGTCCAACTACTTATTTGCTTCCCCATTTTGATTTATCGAAAAAACCCGGTTTCTTTTACCCCCGCGCACAAATCAGAAACCGGGTTTTTACCACAATATTTGCTTCCCAGTTTTGATTTATCGAAAAAACCCGGTTTCTTTCACCCCCGCGCACAAATCAGAAACCGGGTTTTTGTCACAATCTTTGCTTCCCCGTTTTAATTTATCGAAAAAACCCGGTTTCTTTGGCCCCCGCGCACAAATCAGAAACCGGGTTTTTGTCACAATATTTGCTTCCCAGTTTTAATTTATCGAAAAAACCCGGTTTCTTTGGCCCCCGCGCACAAATCAGAAACCGGGTTGGGTAAAGAGGAAACAGGGAAAAAGGCTAAAGGGCTAAAGAGTAGAGAAGAGTCCTCACAGAGAAGACAGGGAGGAAGGGACAGCCAAAGCTACCGCTACACGAAAACCACAGTTACTGTAACTCAGCGCGAAGCCCGCAGAGTAGGATTTGCGGGAGGCCGCACGGCAATAGACCGCATAGTAGTTCCACGAACCTCCACGCAACACCCGGATCTCATAGGTTGTTTCACTTTCCCAAGAACTTCCGTTAGTCGGTGCGCCGTCATAGTTATGGTGACGCTTATCGCTGCACCATTCCCAAACCTCACCGTGCATATCATAAAGTCCAAAGGCATTCGGCTCAAAACTCCCCACATCCATTGTTTTTCCGCGATCAAGTCCCCCGGGTGCAGCACCATAGGGATGATATGCGTGATAATTAACTAAATCTGTTGTAGTTGTCTCGCCAAAATAGAAAGGTGTTGTAGTTCCGGCGCGACAAGCATATTCCCATTCAGCTTCCGAAAGCAAGCGATAATTCTTGCCTGTTTTTTCAGAAAGTTGGCGGCAGAATTCTACAGCCTCATTCCAGCTTACATTTTCTACAGGAAGTTTTTCACCCATAAATTCTGAGGGATTATTTCCCATCACTACTTCGTACTGTGCTTGGGTGATGGGGTATTTTCCTGCATAAAAAGCCGGTACTGTTACTTGATGCTGCGGACTTTCTGTTTCACTCCTACCTGCCTCTGTTTCTGGCGAACCCATCATAAATGTGCCGCCAGGAATGTAAACTATTTCTAGTACAACTCCATTACCTAAGTCTTCAGGGAAGTAATGAGCAAAGGACTTTCTGCGACTGTTTTCTTTTCCTTGAGCATCGACTGTGATGACATCAAATTCAAATATAGGAAAATAGTTTTGTAACTGTCGTCTAATCTTTTCCTCGTTTCTATCTTTCAGCAGTGAACAGACAGTAAATTTCACCTGTATTGATTCATCGCGCAATGCTTTAATTATCAAATCTAAACCTGCTTCTCCATGTTTGAGCGCTTCGGAGAGTGCGGCGATTCTCACTTCGATAATGGGTGAGGCTAAGCGGCTTTTAACACCGGGTAAGCCTCCGAGTACCGCAGCATTGATAGGAATTGAACTTTGACCGCCACGGACGGCATCGTATTCTCTGGGTTGATTTTGATTCTTTGACATTACACCGCACGCTCCTGCATTTTAATTGAGCAAAATTTTGTTCTGTGATGTCAATATCTCAGGGATCGATTCTTAGTTTCTCTCTTTGCCTTCTTGGCGGTGCGTCGCTCGGAGATTGTCGCTATTATTTCTCAATTAATAAGTCAATACGGTTCATTTAAGCCCGATCCCCCCTAACCCCCCTTAAGAAGGGGGGAACAAGAAAGCTCTCAAAGTCCCCCTTCTTAAGGGGGATTTAGGGGGATCTCCGGGGAATAAATAGTATTAACTAAAGCCTATTGAATTATAAGTGGTGGCGCACCCTAGGAATGATGTTATATGGCGGCACGGATTCCCATGATTTAATGATATGTCAAGGGCGCGAAAATCTCAAGCAAAATTGTAATTAGATCGCCCAAAATTTTTGCTAGAATTCGATATGTCGATCGCACTTATTATTTAACTTTCACATCTGCGCCGCCCGGTGGTTGTTGTCCGGTGCGGAAAACAACGGCTCCGTTTTGAAGAGCAACTAAATCTATTTTAAGCGGGCCGGCAATGTAAGTGACATCTGCGGCGATCGCCCGAACCTCCAACGGTTTATCATACTGCTGCAATCGCTCGATAAAACCAGCCAAAGTTTCAATCCGATTGTCGGCCACTTGGACTCTACCGCCGACAACGCCGATCAGGCGAGCGCGAAATTGACAAGCTTCTATCAATTGCTGCAACTGCTGCCGCACCTGTTCGTCCGTCAAAGTCACCGGATCGACAGCAACCGCTGCAATCACATCTCCAGCCCGGAAGACAACTCGATTGATTTCTGCTTCTGCAAATACCTTGATTAGCTTTTCTTCCCGCAGGTAATTAGCGCCGGCGACAATTCGCACCACGTAGTCTTCACCGTCTTTAATCTGACTAATTAGTTGATCGATTTCTGCCTTAGTAATTTGAATAACCTGCTCTCTAACCTTAGTATTTGCCGGCCGCATCAGTTCGACGGTGGTTTTATTTGCTTCTTGCAACAGCCGATCGATCGCGCGACTTGCCATACCGGGTTCGATAATGCGAACGACGCCAGCAGCTAAAATTTGACCGCGCCTGATGGCAACTGTACCCTCGCGGATGGCCTGAAAGTCCCGTTCCAAAACTTGCACTTGCTGCTGCAATAAAGTTTGTTGCTGTTCGAGTTGAGCTTGTTGCTGTGCCAAGGTTTCTAAGAGTGCTTCCCTCTCGGCAATTACTTTGTCGCGCTCGACAATTATTCGATCGCGCTCGGCGAGATTTTGCACCCGCTGGGCAATTTCCTTGTCTCGCTGGGCAATTAGTTCGTTGCGATCAACAATTTCCTTGTCCCGCTGGGCAATTTCTGCGTCTCGCTTGGCAATTTCTCGATCGCGCTGGGCTATTTGAGTTTTTACCTGCTCTCGCTGCTCGATTAACTGTTGCCGTTCCTCTTGCAGTTGAGCGATTTCCGATCCTAAAGTCGTTTTTTGCTCGGAAACTGTTTTCAATTGGTTCTCGGTGCGATCGAGCTGAGCTTGTGTAGTCGATCGGGCCGTTTCAACCAGTTTCAATTGTTCTTCGGTGCGGGATTTAGCCGCTTCCACACTGCTGAGCTGTTCTTCAGTCTGAGATTTAGCCGCTTCTACCTGACTTAACTGCTGTTCAGTTTTAGACTTGGCTGCTTGCACGCTGTTAAGCTGGGCCCGCAGCGAGTTTAATTTTGTTTGCGTCCGAGCTTGCTCGGCATTAGCAGCTTGGAGGGATTGATTAATTTGCTCTAAATTGGCTCTAGCTTGCGCTTGAGCGGCTCTGGCTTGAGCTAATTCAGTTTCAACTCGATTTTTTTCTTGAGTGGCCTGGTTGATTTCTCTGCGGGCGTTGTTGAGCCTTTTTTGAATCTCGTCTATTCTAAAAACTCCCGTTCGCAGTGGCTTGCTAGTAGCAAACAAAATGCCCAGAGTCAGTGCTGACAAGATGCTGCCGGCCATAACTGTTACAACAACAGCAGTATCGCGGGGGCGAAGCTTGAACAAACTCAACCTTGCCTTGCCGACTTTCGTCCCAAGGCGATCGCTGACAGTGGCGATCACACCCCCCAACACTAAAATTACAAATACCAGGATGTATCCAGCAGTCATTCCGATTTTAGATTTTGGATTTTGGATTTTGGATTGAATTTAAAATCCAAAATCCAAAATCCGATACTTTCTCGGCATCAAGTGAATTGCTGGCTTAAGGCCACCGGGTTGTGGACTGTGATCTTTTTCTTGTGGATCGAGATCATGGTTTCTTGCCTGAGATCCCCGAGCAAACGAGTCACAGTTACCCGCGTCGAGCCGATCGCTTCGGCGATCGCCTGGTGGGACAGCTTCAAATCTATCGTAATCCCCTCTGTACCGGGCACGCCAAAATCCCGGCACAGAATCAGCAAAAAGCTGACGAGTCTCGAACCCATATCTCGGTGAGCCAGCGTTTCGATCATCATCTCGGTTTGCAAAATCCGAGACGACAGTCCCCGTAGCATCACCATCGACAGTTCCGGGTCTTCCTTGAGCGCTTTCTCGACTTGTTCGATCGGCAGCGAGATCAACTCCACCGGCGTAAAGGCTACCGCGTGGTAAAATCTGTCCGATCGGTGTCCCGTAATCAGAGACAGCACCCCAAATACGCTGTTTTCCCGTAAAAGGGCGACTGTAATTTCTTCGCCTGCTTCGTACACCCTGGAGAGCTTCACAGCACCTTTAATGAGAACGTAGACGCGCTCAGCCGGGTCTCCAGGGAAAAAAATTGTCTTGCCCCGTTCAAAGTTTTCCACAATGGGTGGAAACGCCCCGCCGCTGATTTGGCGGAACACGGCTGCTAGCGGTCTATCATGCGTCACGACTAGATCCTTTGTACTAATCAATACTTTATAACTTGCCGATTAACCTTATTGAGTAAATATACTGCCCAACCTCCAATATCCAAGGATTCTGTTACTTCCATCTAATGTTAAGGTAAACACGCACTGTATGATTAAATCTAGCCCTTCTCTTAACTTTTTCAATTCCGCCCCCATGTAGCTCCACAGCAAAATTAATATCAATTGTGTCTCAATTGTGTCTCAATTGTGTCTGAATCAGTTAAAGCTGAATCAGTTGTGTCTAAACTGGCGGGGTTGTCGCAGAGAGCCAATGAGAACGGTGCTAGTTGCTTCTAGAAAAAATACAGATGATAGATTTGACCGGAAAAAATGCTCTTGTTACGGGCATTGCCAACAATCGCTCGATCGCCTGGGGCATCGCTCAGCAGCTCCACAAAGCTGGGGCCAACCTCGGCATAACTTATTTGAAGGACGAGAAAGGCAAGCACGAGCGCAAAGTCGCAGAACTGGTGGAACCGCTCAATCCCAGTCTGTATTTGCCCTGTAATGTCCAAGACGAGAGCGAAATTGAGTCTACTTTTCAAACCATCGCCGACAAGTGGGGCAAGTTAGATGTCCTGATCCACTGTCTGGCTTTTGCTGGCAAGGACGAGTTGTCGGGAGATTTCACCAACACTTCGCGCCAAGGTTTCTCCAATGCTTTGGATATTAGCGCTTACTCGCTGGTGCGGCTTTGTGCTGCTGCTAAACCCCTGATGGCAGAGGGCGGCAGTATTGTGACGCTGACTTATTTGGGTGGCGTCCGGGTAGTTCCTAATTATAATGTGATGGGAATTGCTAAAGCGGCTTTGGAAATGAATGTTCGCTATCTGGCTGCTGAACTGGGCCCGTTAAATATTCGGGTAAATGCGATTTCTTCTGGCCCGATTCGGACTCTGGCTTCGTCAGCAGTGGGCGGTATTCTGGACATGATCCACCACGTTGAGGAAGTGGCCCCGCTGCGGCGGACTGTGACTCAGCAGGAAGTGGGAAATGCTGCGGCTTTTCTGTGCAGCAATCTCTCTAGCGGGATTACGGGTCAAGTTTTGTATGTCGATGCTGGTTACGAAATCATGGGAATGTAGCAGCTTTTAAACAGTTGACAGTTGACAGTTGACAGCTTGCCCTGAGCTTGTCGAAGGGTTGACAGTTGACAGTTGACAGTTGACAGTTGACAGTTGACAGTTGTCAGTTGTCAGCGAAGTTTTTAGACAGTTAACAGTTGACAGCGAAGTTTTTAGACAGTTAACAGTTGACAGCAAGATTTGCAAACAGTCAACTGTCAATAACTGTCCGTTGTCCGCTACAAAAGTGTTAATCCCAAATTACTAATTAATTCTAATGAATGACCCATTGCAAATTATGGAGATAATCGATCGCCCTCCTGTACCTCCTGCAAGTTCAGTTAACACCCCCGCCAGGGCGGCGTTGGTGAAACGCACGACACTGGAAACGGATGTCACTGTCAGCCTGAATCTAGACGGTGTGGGAACTTGCAAAGCGTCTACGGGGATTCCGTTTTTAGACCATATGTTGCAGCAGATTGCTTCTCACGGATTGATCGATTTGGACGTACAGGCGATCGGCGATTTGGCGATCGACGACCACCACACGAACGAGGATGTGGGCATTACGTTAGGCCAAGCGCTAGCAAAAGCTGTCGGAGATCGATCGGGCATTTCTCGCTTCGGACACTTCATCGCCCCGTTAGATGAAGCATTAATTGAAGTAGTGCTAGATTTTTCGGGACGGCCTCATTTAAGTTACAACTTGGAAATTCCCACCCAGCGAATCGGCACCTACGACACCGAGTTAGTGAGAGAGTTTTTCTCGGCGGTAGTGAACCACACTCAGATGACACTGCACGTTAGACAGTTGCAGGGTGGAAATTCTCATCACATTGTCGAAGCCGCGTTTAAGGCCTTTGCGCGGGCTTTGCGGATGGCGGTGGAAATCGATCCCCGGCGCGCCAGTCGGATTCCCAGTTCTAAAGGGGTTTTGTAGTTTGGGGTTTGTAGTAGCGCTGCGGCGCTACTACGAATTATCCTCTCCTGCAAATCAAAACCGCTGGATCTAAAATATATCTGCGATGTAGTTAAAAACACCTTGACTTCCCTCGCCGTACTTGCCGATAAATTGATCAATTAGTCGATCGCTACACCTTTCTATAGCATCAGCAATAGAACTTTGTGCTAAAACTTGACTCGCAGATTGACGCAAAACCTCAAACAAATTGACAGTAAAATCAGTATCTTCACTGACAAAATCCCACAGTTCTCGACCGATTAAAGTGCTCATTTCCGAATTGGGCAGAAGTTGCTTCAGCAAACCAAAAGTTACAGTTTTATTAGTTCTCTTACCGTAAGCTATGCCAATATAAGCGCGATCGCATTAATTTTTTCCTGATTTTTGTCAGCCCAATATACTATCTGGTCTTTATCCATATCATTCGGGCCGCTTTTGACCTGTATCCAACAGCGATCGCCATCACTGGTAGTTTTGATTGCGTCCCATCCTGACTTACCGGGTGGACTTTCTGCACTTTCAGAACAAGATATCAAGAGTTTTTCAATAAAAAACCCCATTGAAGTAACAATAGACCTAGTGGCAGCCATATAAACATTAAGTCTGACAACTTCTGCTGGAGTGTCGAGATTTAACGCCCTAATTAAAAATGGGTTGGGATGAATTTTTTCTAAAGTCAGATTGTCAACCATAGCTAGCTGCCGCCTTGTGAAGTCCCGACAAATACTAGCTAGAAAATTTTCGGCTATAGTAAGTTGCAGCGAAAGCTTACCTGAAGATGTAAATGCTAAAATGCGTTCAATCTCATCGGGAGTAAATTTAATAGCTATTTTGCCAGAAATACTGCTGATACCGTTTCTAAGTGTTTCTGCTATTAAACTAAGAAATTCTTCTAAATCCGCAAAGTGTCCAGCAAAAGATTGAGACTTTCTGGCAGGTAATCCCACTTCCTTTTCTAAGACAAACGTTAACAATTCATGAAGTTGATCTGACACTTTTATATATCCTAAAGTTAAATTCAAGTTTTAGTTATGCGAACAAGGAAAGTTGCTGAAATATTTCTCGCCCTTGTACTCGATCGCCTTTAACTATCTGATAAAGATATTCACCGATCGCCTTTCCCAATAATACAGGAACCGCATTCCCAATCTGCCGGTATTTAGAAGCTGTTGAACCATAAAAAACCCAGTCATCGGGAAATGTCTGAATTCGCGCGCACTCTCTGACGCTCAAAGGACGCAATTCATCAGGGTGGCACATATCAGTAGCCTTTTGATGGGGGCTTGTTGTGACAGTAGGTGACGGTTTCTCCCACGCTAAGCGTCGATAAAAACCAACTTTACCGCCTTCCGATTTATATGCCCCTCCCATTGCTGCTGCTTTTAATTCGCTGGGTAAATCCCTCCAGTTTTGACCAGCGGTTAACAAACGCAAATACTTGAGACGATTTTCTGAGTAAGGGACAAATTCTGGCTGAGGGTCAACTAAATCTTTTAATCCTTCCCGAAGTGTCAGCCATTTTATATTTTTTCCAGTACCTTTTTGACTGTGAGTTGGCAGGGGCAAAGTCACTGAATCATTACTTTTATAACCAATAAAAATGACTCTCTCTCTCTACATTGAGGAACGCCATAATCAGCAGTATTTAGCAAATCATACACAACTTCATAACCAATTCGTTTCATCTCTGCCAAAATCACTTGTAAAGCTGAACCTGGCATCTCATCAGGTTCTAATTGCGGGAAACCTAAACCTCTGCGATCGTGAGGTCGATGTCGAACAGGAGATGACAGCAACCCCTTAACATTTTCCATGATAAAAAAGCGTGGTTTGATTTCGTCAACAATGCGTATGAACTCCATAAATAAGCTACCGCGCGGATCGCCAACAGACCCACGTTTTCCGGCTGTGCTGAAGGGTTGGCACGGGGGGCCGCCAGTTATTAAATCTACTTCATTAGAGCGCAGAGGTCTATCTAAACCTAAGATTTTACCCGCTTCTTGCAATAGGGTTTGGGCGTTAACTTGGCAAATATCTCTCGGTACAGCACATAGGGATAAGTGAGGACGATTTATAGAGATAGTTTTGGTAGCATCAGGTTCTATTTCCACTAAACTTACTGTTTGAAAGCCTGATTTTTCGAGTCCTAAATCTAAACCGTAGGCTCCAGCAAAGAGGCTAATCGTTATCGGTTTGTTATCAATCAAAGGTTTTAGCCTCAAACTAGGTATTACTGGTATGAAAATTGTACTCTACTAAACTCTCAAATTGGAAGATTTATCTCAATCTATCCAAACCTAGTCAAGAATCGGAAAGCATCGAGCACATGACTCGCACAAACGTAGGGCGAAGTATTGTAAAAACCTTGCCACGCCACCGCCTTATCTTCATCGTACATATCCGCTCTTTCCGGGTGTCTTCCCAGCCAATTCAGCCGCACCGCGTGACCGACTAATACATCTAAAACAATGTATTCTTCTACTTTCAATTCTGGGTTGCGTTGGGCGATCGCCGCCAACTCCATCAGCGCCTCAATATTGACTTGTCGGTATTCCGGCGCTACAATTTTGTTCAGCAAATGCTCGATTTGGAGCGCAAAATTCTTTTCTCCCGGTGTCATTTCCGCTAAAATAATATCGCTATCTAATCGATTTCGACGCTCTAATTTATCGCCAATAATCAAGCCTTTGCAGTGCCGCAGCAATCCCCAAACACTCGGATAAAAATCCTTCGGTACGCGGTTGACTGCACCTTCCATTTGCCGCTTGCGCCGCCATCCACCCGCAGGCATTTGTGGTTCTTCAAACACTGACGCGACTACCCATTCAATATCTTTTTCCGGCTGTTTAACGCGCAGGGATTCTTGCTGTTTGAGGATTTGATTCATTTCCTCGTATTCTGTCAACACTTGGCGCAGGCGATTTTTGATTTCAAAGGGACTTAGCTGCATTAAATATTCGTAAGCTTCATTTTGCGTAACTCCCAATTCGCGGGCTAATTCGCTGGTTAACAGCAAAATAAAGTAACTCACTCTCAGAGTCAGCAACCCTTTAAATAACTGCGGTTCGGCTTTAATTAGCAAGCCTAGGTAAATGAGAATTTCTTGGGTGAGAACTCGATCGCGAACATCTTCTCCGCAGAATTGGCGAATTTTGTCCATCACTTCCATGTAAGAACCGGGCCGCGAAATCACCGAATCTTCGCTGTAAGCTTTCCCCACAGCAATCTGTTTTTGCCGCACCAAAATGTCTGTCACCGCATCGGACAAGCTGATATCAACTTTGTCCAGCAATCCAGCAGCGTGGCGGACAACAGCCCATTGGATTTTTGATTGCGAACTTTCTCCAGCTTTTGTATAAACTTCGTTGAGCAAATCCACAACTTCAACGGTTGCTTCCGCACCGCCAAATCCTGTATCAAAATTTAATCCTTTGAGGCGAATCAGCGTGTGCAGCAACTCAATTTGTTCGTACAAATTCTCTGAATCGCGCAGGCTGGCGAGCAATAATTGAGGATTAGTTTCGCACTCTAATTTAAATTCTTGCGTGTGACCCAAAGGCCAAGTTTTTTCAGGATTGTAAGTTAGATAGCTGCGCGTTTCTACTGCACCTGTCACCGGAGATTCGGTAAATTCAAAATCGTGCATGAAATCAATTCTTTCGGTGCCAGCAGTCAGCATTAACTGCTTAAGATTTCCGAGTTTAACTGGCGTGTTGTTACAGTGTCCATCTCGGAATTCCTTCATTAATTCTAACAACGCTTCCCGACCAGTTTCCAGCATCGTGTGAGTCAGCATCAGCGTTACCGTAGGGCGTCCCAACTGATACCAGTGGCGGTGAATGTGAGCTATTTCGCTCTTGATTTGAGCTACTAAAAAATGGTAATCTAAAGTTAAGTAAAACTCTTGTCTGTTCAAAAATGAGGGGAGAAATACGATCGCCTCTTCGCGAATTTTAAACACCCGAGAAGTTGTTAAACTCCGCAAACGACGCACGGGGCGACCGGTTAAGCCTAATTGGTCGTTACGTCCAATTTGGGTGTAAATAGCTGATAATTCTTTAGTCTGGCGGACTTGAATTGGTTCTACCTGTTTTGGGGTTTGTGCCGCAATGCCGTTAGCGGCTAATTCTGCTTGCAAATCTTCGTCTTCAGCTAACAGTGCAATTTGCACTAAAGGTTCTCTGTGTTGGCCTACTGACAGGTGCCTTCCCAGCGGGTCGATATCCCCAACAGCGATTAATCCTTCGTTCAGCAATTGACCGAGAAAATATAAACTTTGCGCCCAAACGAGGGGAATATTTTCATTGGGTAAGCGCTGCTGGCTGCAGGGATTTAGCTTTTCTGCTTCTATATTTTCGGCGGGCACGTAGTACAATTCTGGTAGCAGTGGCAAACCAGAGCGATCGACTGCTAGAGATTCCAAACGCTGTTGGTACTCTTGCACTTGGGCTTGATTTCCCTGAAATATGCCGTCCAAGAGCAAATAAGTGAAAAATAGCGGCCACTCGCATTCAATGTGCTCGAACTGCCTTAATTCTGTGGGTTCGTAGTGCAGGCGATCGGCATCTTCCAACACTGTTTGGTGTCCGTCCCGTAGAAACCGCTTGCAGCCGTATTTTCCTTGCAATTTGTCAATAATCTTATTTCGAGTCCGTTCTATTAATTCTCGGTCTTCCACAGCAAAAGCCGGAAAACTAATGACGCTCAATAAAGCCGCATCTACTTCTTTTGAACTAGATTCGCGAGGCAAAAGCGATTCCAAAGTTATGCGACTTCTGGCAATTTCGTCTGGCAAAACGTGAATAACCGATGCTTGAGAACCTTGAATACCGAACAAATCCAACCCATTTATTGCTTCCAGCGCTGCTTTAGCCATGCCAACTGAACTCGCGTTCAATTCTGCATTGCCGCGATTGATTTTATGCCCTCTTTCCCAAATTCCGTAATCCGGCGTGCGGTAGGCTCTACCGATGTAGTAAACTAAATTCTGCACAAAATTGACTTCATCTATTGTAAAAACTACGTGCAGCCCGGAAGCCGTCATTTGAGCAAGAATTAACAAGAATATAGATGTAGCGTCTAATTGTAAATGTCCCCACTTGTCATCACCGACAACAATACTTCCAGTTTGAGTATTGTATTTAGCGTGCAGGGCATCTAGGGGCGACTGAGTATTTTTAAAATGTTCTACTTTGCTCGATTGCTGCATCATCGCAAACAGCAATCCGCGCATCAGTTTGACTGTGCTGTGTTCGAGTTCAAATGTTCGGCCCTGATCGCCATCAATTTTGCGGTAAGCTAAACCCAAACCCCAAACCGCGAGAATGCTATACACGTTGTCGCGCACCCAGGCATCGGTGTAGTCGCCGTGGGCGTTAACCGCGGTACTCGCCGGCAGCAAACCAGTAATTGGATTTTGGCGCTTGAGGATGATGTTTTTGATTTGCTGGTAGTAATAATCTAACCTGGTTTGCCGCTGGGTTTTTGCGATCGCCATTTCGTTTTCCTTTTTTTTCCTGATGCGAGTAGATTTGCGGTGAATAGACTTTTAAATATATCAGAGATTAGATCATTTCTCAAGTTATCCAAACACAAAAAGGTAATTGCCATGTCTACCCAAAACCACAATAACAACAGCGTTCCTTTCGTAAAAATTGTCTACTCTACAGTGAAAATTAATGGTAAAATTGAGCTAGTACCGATGGAATGGTACGCTGACGGGTCGGTCAAAAAAATCGAACACTAATGCTCGATCGCACTTGGCTGGCAAACTCTAATGAACTTGCGCGACCCGTCGCTTACAAAAAAACCGGTTTCTGGGCCACCGAACGATGACTTAACAGACTTTTGGTGGCACAAACCGGGTTTTTTGCGTCCAAAAGTGGTCTAGCATCGATCGCCAATCTCAGCTAATTTAAATAACTAGGTGTGTAGGAATCTCAAAGAAAAAAATATGGATGGATCGCGCCCGCAATTTTCAGTGCTGGGACTACCAGTTCACATATTAGATGATTATGCAGGTTGGCTGATGCAGCGCCTGCATCAAGGGTTAGGAAGTCACGTCGTGACGCTGAATGCTGAAATGGCGATGCAAGCCGAGCAAAATCAGGCTTTAGCAGATGTAATCCGCAAAGCGGAACTGGTGATTCCCGACGGTTCGGGAGTAGTGCTGTACTTGCGGATGCGCGGCAAACCGGCACAGCGCTATCCGGGGATTGAATTAGCAGAATCGCTGCTGCAACAAGCCGGAAAATTGCCGGATTCGGAACCACTATTTTTCTTTGGAGGTTCCCCCGGAGTAGCGGCTGCGGCGGCCCAAACTTGGCAGCAAAAGGTTAACGGATTGTCGATTGCTTCTCAACACGGTTATCTTTCCGCAGAGGAAGAAAAAGACTTCCGTGAAAGCCTCAAAAAAATGCAGCCCAAACTGATTTTTGTAGGCTTGGGAGTGCCACGCCAAGAATTTTGGATTGCCGAACACCGACACCTTTGTCCTGATTCGATTTGGGTGGGAGTTGGCGGCAGTTTCGATATTTGGGCGGGGACAAAAGACCGCGCGCCGGCTTGGTTTTGCGACAATCATTTAGAATGGTTGTATCGGCTTTATCAAGAACCTTGGCGCTGGCGCAGGATGTTGGCTTTGCCACAATTTGCATTGAAAGCCTTGGGGAATTTTCGAGCTTAAATTAATTATTTTCAAAGCGCGAAGGAAGAACTGCATCTTCTTCTTTCTCCTCCTTCGCGTCCGCGTGCCTCGCGGTTCATTTAATCTTACCATTTATATTAGGC
>JARCMA010000098.1 GCA_030248405.1 Microcoleus sp. MP8IB2.171 | reverse complement strand
TCGAGCCTTTGGAGAAGTTGGTGAAGCTGCATCCTGACAGAGCTGATTATCAGGCGCTGTTGGCCCAGGCGAAGGGGAAGTAGGGGGAGGGCGATCGGTAAAGCTAAAATCAAAACACAGCAGAGTTACAATCAATCTCACTAAATAAAGCAAAAAATTTATTATGCTCTTTTTACCAAGTCTTAAGAAAACAGGTCATTTAGATCGAGTTCACATTACAGTATGTATTGTTGGATCTCGTAAAATCGGAGACCTGGATGATTATGCAAGTCAAGGATGGGAAATTTTTGCGCCTAATTTGACTATCTATGGATTTGATGCAGATGCAGAAGCTTGCAATGAAGCTAATGCTGACCTAGAAGCTAGACAAGTAAATTGGACTGAAAAACATATTCCCTTAGCTCTTAGCAATACAGAGGGAAAAGCCATACTTTATGTAACAAAATATCCCGGATGCAGTTCTTTATATCCCCCCAGTGAAGAGTATATCAAGCGCTTCTCTGGAAATTCTGAACTGATCGAGCTAAAGTCTACAGTAGATTTATCCACTACCACTTTAGAAAAGTTTTGTCAAGCTGAAGATGTTAAAGAAATAGATTTTCTCCACCTAGACGTTCAGGGAGCAGAAATGAAAGTTTTAGAAGGAGCTGGTGGGATATTAAATCATAGTGTATTGGGATTAATAACCGAAGTTGAATTCACCGAACTCTATGCAGGTCAACCTTTATTTAGCGATGTAGATATTTATCTCAGGAACCGAGGTCTTACACTGTTTGATTTTGGGCATATGCAGCGCGATATGCGTCGCGAAATCCCAGTCATATCAAACAGCCATCCGGGCGCTTTAATTTGGTCAGACGCCTTTTATTTTCGCGATTTAATGCGATCGAATGTAGATCCAAGCTTAAAAACACCAGAAAAATTGCTCAAACTAGCTTGTTTGGCTGACGTGATGAAATTTCCTGATTATGCTCTGGAAATTCTAGAGTATCTAACTTTAAATTATGGCAGTGACCCCAACTATAATTTTGCAAATAATATCATTGAAAGTCTGGGTCAAATACCAGAACTGGTTGAACAAGGGCTAGAATCGCTACCGATTGTTGCTAGACTTCGAGAATATATAAGTCTTGAGGAAGGATATATTCCGAATACTGCCGAACCGATAATCCCAGACTTAGAAGCTACTCTGGTTAGAACCTGGAAATCTAATTTTATTTATCAAGGAAAACATCTCCCGTACAACCGCATCGGGTATAATAATACTGGCGAGCGAGCCATTGAGATTCCAATTGCTTTTAATTTTCTGGCAACCCTAGAAAAGAAAGATAAGATACTTGAAATTGGCAACACCCTCTCTCACTATGAAAACTCATTAAGCGAATATATTGGGATTAGACCAAGGCGCATAGTCGATAAATTTGAAGTTGCTCTAGGTGTAGACAATGTAGATTTTATGGACATTCCCTCTGAGGAAAAGTACGATGTTATAGTTTCAGTTTCTACTGTCGAACACATAGGACAAGGAATTGAGCCGTCTTCACAAGCCTATGGCGAGCAGATTCAAATTCGCGATATTGAAGCGCCCCTGAAGGCGATCGCCAAAATTTATGATTTGTTGTCAGTGGGAGGTAAAGCATTAATCACGGTTCCTTTTGGGAAGCTCATTGATTTTGGATGGTTCATTCAATTTAATCAAGAGTATTTAGATATATTGGTAACTAAACATCACATTCCTGAAAAAGCAATTTTTCACAGTTTTATGAGAATTTTAGATATGGATATGGCAAGTAGCAATCCAAGGGAAATCTGGGTAGAGGAGAAAGCAGAAAGTTTAGTAAATGTTGAATATAACTATCCTTATCCTTGTGCAAATGCCATAGCAGTAATAAAACTTACTAAGCTGGTAGAACAGTTTTATATTAACCCAAATATTATTGCAACTCCGATCTCTTACTACCAACCTGTTGACAGTCAGAAGACTAATTATGCAGAATTGCTGGAAGATAAGTTTGTACTGCTTTTATCAAAACTGAGAAACATCAACTTAATAGTTTTTCCTGATTTTAATGAAGAAAACTTGCTATATTCTGAACTTGATAAAGTTGTTAGAAGTATTTTAAAACATCCAGAACAAAATTGCATCAATTTAATAATATGTAGCACTATTTCCGAAGAAGAAGTAAATTATATTCTAGCAGATGTGACTATGAATATTTTGATGCAGGAAAATTTAGATGTTAGTAACCCTCCAGAATTTTCGATAATTGAAATGCTTAGTAAGTTGCAATCGGAAGCTTTGCGACCTCGAATCCTAGCTCGCATCTGTTTGGAGAATGAAAATCAACGAGCGATCGCAGATTTTGGAGTGGCAAACCTTTCTGCATTTACGCTAGACAGTTTTAATTTCAGAAGAGCTGTTGAGTCAGATGCAGGTATTTGGGAGTTTAAATAGTAAGTTTTCTCATACATTTGTTGACAGAGTTTTAGCATGGCAGTAATTTAAGTAACGGAGGATAATAATTATGAGATGCAAGATTTGTCAGTCAGAGTCACCCAAGTTTGCGAGTGCTAGAATCTTAGAAAAATATGAGGTAGATTATTTTCAATGTACAAATTGCGGTTTTGTGCAAACTGAAAATCCATTCTGGTTAGAAGAAGCATATTCTGAAGCAATAGCTAACAGCGACGTAGGTTTAGTATACAGAAATACAAATCTGTCAAACGTAACTGAAAATTTAATTTACAATCTTTTTAATCACAATGGTAGGTTTGTAGATTATGGGGCAGGATATGGTTTGTTTGTACGGATAATGAGAGACAAGGGATTCAATTTTTATTGGCACGATAAGTATTGTGAGAATATTTTTGCTAAGGGGTTTATAGCAGAAAAACCAGAGAATCAAGTTTATGAGGTAGTTACTGCTTTTGAAGTGTTTGAACATTTGGTAAATCCTTTAACAGAAATCGAAAGAATATTAGATTTTTCTAGAAATATTTTGTTTAGCACTGAAATACTGCCAGACACCAACCCAAAACCTAATGAATGGTGGTATTATGCCCTTCAAGAGGGACAGCACATCTCTCTCTATACAACTAAAGCTCTATCTATAATCGCTGAAAAATTTAAGCTTAACTTCTACTCTAATGGTTCGTCATTGCATCTGCTAACACAAAAGCAGATATCGCCACTTATATTTGAAAAATTGCTGCGTTATAAAACTCAAGATATCAAGAAAGAATCATTACTGGAACGAGATTATTTAAAAGCAATTGGTAAGTTAGATGATAGCGATAATATTTACATCAGCAGTGATAAAGTAGGTGAGCCACTCAGCAATATATCTGTTATAACAGAGTTTAAAATAGTCATTGATGGTGTATTTTTTCAACTATATAAAACGGGAATAGCCCGCGTCTGGCGTTCGTTGCTGCAAGAATGGGCAGAGGATAGTTTTTCTAAGTATATTGTTGTTTTAGACAGAGCTGGAACAGCCCCAAAAATTCCTGGCATCAATTATCGTGCTATCTCGCCCTATGACTACAACGCTACGGATTTAGATCGCGAAATGCTACAGCAAGTGTGTGATGAAGAGGGAGCTGATTTGTTTATCTCTACTTACTACACAACACCTATCTCAACGCCTTCAGTATTCATGGCGTATGATATGATTCCAGAAGTTTTAGGTGCCAATTTTGATGAGCCAATGTGGAGGGAAAAGCATTATGCTATCCGTCACGCATCTGCTTATATTTCAATTTCGGAAAATACAGCTTGTGATTTAGTAAAGTTTTTTCCGCAAATTCCTTCTAATTTGGTAACTCTAGCTCATTGCGGAGTTGCGAATAATTTCTCACCTGCTAGTCTAGAGGAAGTTAATGGTTTTAAAATAAAGTACGGTATCTCAAAGCCTTACTTTATTTTGGTCGGTATAGGAAGTGGCTATAAAAATGCAAATTTGTTCTTCCAAGCTTTTGCTAAACTTTACAGCAAACAAGGCTTTGAAATTATCTGTACGGGCAGCGGCATATTATTAAACCCAGAATTTAGAGCTTGTACATCGGGGAGTGCGGTGCATATGCTGCAACTCAGCGATGAGGAATTGAGAGTAGCTTATTCTGGTGCTGCCGCACTGGTTTATCCGTCGAAGTATGAAGGTTTTGGGATGCCTGTATTGGAGGCCATGTCCTGCGGTTGTCCGGTTATCACTTGTCCTAATGCGTCGATTCCTGAAGTGGCGGGGGAAGCAGCTTTGTATGTCAATGATGAGGATGTTGATGGTTTAGCCGATGCACTTTGTGATGTACAAAAACCGACAATTCGCAATTCATTGATTGCGGCTGGTTTGCAACGGGCGCAAAACTTTTCTTGGTTAAAAATGGCGCAAACTATGAGCGCTGCATTGATTGATGCGACTCTCTTACCTTTGAATTTGAGAGATATTAATTTGATCGTTTTCCCAGATTGGTCGCAACCAGAAGAGTCTGTGGGTTTAGAGTTAGAGGGAGTTGTCAGGGCGATCGCAAATCACCCCGACAAAAGTAAAATGACTCTTCTGGTAGACACGAGCAATATTTCTGACGAAGATGCTAATCTAGCTTTATCTAGCGTGGCGATGAATCTTTTGATGGAAGAGGATTTAGATGTTTCCGATGGGCCGGAAATTTCACTGATAGGACAGTTGAGCGAAATTCAGCGAGAAATACTCATCTCTCGTCTTCACGGTAGGATTGTCTTGGAAAATGAGAACACAGAGGCGCGCGCCCAACTTGCCGACGACAATATTCCCTCCTATAAACTCGACAGTTTGAGCAATATTAGCAATTCCTAAATTTGATATGCTATCTGCTTTTTACAGTAAAGATAAATTTTGGTATTTTTATTTAAGTTTCGATTAAAATTTCCAAATTCATACTCTTCAAACTTATCCTTCAAAAACCAACTTGAGGAACTTCTTAAAAAGATTTCCTTCTGATATGGGAAAAGCACAATACATTGGAAGTTTTTTTTATTTGTGATTTTATCTAAAGTCTGATATTGATAAAGGCTTTCTATTTTTTTAAAAAAATAATTTTGGGGACTCACATAACTATGAAAATACAAATTGTTTCTATTTGATACATAATTAACATATTTTTTGATGGAAGTGATCCATTCATAGGAAAGATGAGGGTTTGCAACAATTAAAAT
>JARCMA010000658.1 GCA_030248405.1 Microcoleus sp. MP8IB2.171 | reverse complement strand
GGAATTATTCATCTCTCTCTGATCTTCCTCTGTGTTCTCTGCGTTCTCTGCGGTTAAATCATTCCGGTAAATCAGAATTGATATAACTTACCTAAAATTCGACCAAAACTTCTTCTTCAATGCCCAACAAACCCTGCGCGGCTTCTAACATACTCTCAGTAATATCTTTCAAATCTTCCCGACTTGCTAAATAAGTTTTCAAAGCGTCTAACGGTTCTATACTATTATTGGCATTCAATTCTGGCAACCTCGGCCTCGCTAGCTGACTGACTAATTCCGGCTGGATTGTGTAGCTGTGGGCTTCGCCCAGAAGTGCGTGCAATTCTGCGTTATCTATTAAGTCTAATTGTTCCGATCGCAATTGGTAAACTAATCTCACGACAGCATCTTGGATTTGCTTCTTCCCAATGGCTTTAACCAAGTCAGCTTGCGGGTTTTCCGATTCAGACACCTTTACCTTAATCGTCAGAAACACTCGCACGGGTAACGCGCAAAATTCCCACTCAGCTTTTCCCCGTTCCAAATTAACTAACACAAAACCTTTGTCTTCTTTCTCTTCGCTAAAGTCAACTCGTTCGATGCTTCCCGGATAAATTACGGGCGGATTGTTGGATAAATTCAGATTTTGATGTTTGTGGACGTGGCCGAGGGCAACGTAGTCGAAACAAGGGCGTGTTAGCATGGAAACGGGTATGTTAAAACCTTTACCAACTGCTAAAAAACGTTCCGCGCCCAAGCTGGCTTTATCTGCCATTAAGTGTGCTAAAAGTATAGTGGGGATTTCGGGGTTGAGGCGGCGGATTTCGCCTTCCATTGCGATCGTCAGTTTTTCGGTTAATAATTGGTTAACATCGCTCACAGAAAGGCTTTCAGTCTCCGATCGCGTCATTAAGGTCGATCGCGTCAACCAAGGCAGTGTAACCACCTGTACAGCGCCATTACGGGTGTGTATGAGGTGAGTTTCCAGGCGATCGCCTACAATAAACTTAGGTATTCCCAAAGTCCGGTAAATCCCCAAACTCGCGCCGCCCTGTCCCTGAGAATGTTGGTCGTGATTTCCTACTAGCAAAACCGTCGGAATTTGCGCGTCAACTAAGCGGCTGAATTGACGCGCAAAAGCCTCTTTGACAAACGGTGGCGGCGTTGAATCTGGGAAAGCATCGCCGCCGAATATGACTAAATCTACGGGTTCCGAAATTGCTCTATCCATACATTTGCTCAGCGTCGCTGCGAAGTCTTCCAGCCGCGTATTTAAACCGGTTGCTGGATTAATGCGGCCGTGAGAAAAGCCGCTTCCCATGTGAATGTCTGAAAGGTGTAAAATTTTAATCATTGTTTTTTTGTTTGTGAGTTATCATTTCGGACGCTGATTTCGTGTGATAATATCTGTTGAAATTAGCAGAGTTCGGTAGGACACGGCAGTGCCGTTTCCCTACAAATTTAACAAAACTCCAGAAATCGTGCGTGCCATAATTTGCCACTTTCCGTCAAACCCTGCGATCGCACTTTAATTTTGACTCCGCGAGGGTTAGCCTCGTACAATCGGGCAATTTCCTGCATTTCCGCGCTGCTAAAGCCCGTTCCCACTGTTCCGATCGGCACTAATTTGCCCGCGATTTCTTGCGCCACCTCGATCGCACTAAACGGCCGCCCTGCAACTTTAGTCGCAGTCAACCCGACAATAAATAAGTCGTATTCCTGACAGTATTTAGTCCGCACCATCGGATATTTCTTAATATCTTTGCCACCGACATAGGGGGAGTTGTGTAAAATCCAAACTTCTCCTTCTCTGTTTTCAGCTTCCTGCTGACTAGCCAGTAAAAGTTTTTCGGCTGCGGTGCGAGATGTCGGTACAATTTCAAATTCCGAAGATAAACTTACCAGCATTTCGCCAACTGCAACTCCGGCTGTAATTCGTTCCGATTCCGCCAACGGAGTCAAGTCTTTGCCGTGGGAAAACAAACATTTGAAAATCGCATAAACTGCCGTTGGCTGGGTCGTCGGGAAACCGCTTTCTATATTAACTGTAGCAGCTTGCGCGCCCGTGCGGTGTTCGCTGCCCGTATAGCTTTTGTAATACAGTTCGCCGTCTAAAACAAAGGTGCCAATTTTAGCGGCTGTGTCGATTAATGTACGATCGATCTCAATTGATGCTTGCTGTCGCAGGTTAGTCGATCGCGATTGGTAGTATACTTTATCTGGCGTCGCAATGACCACAACTCGGTTCCCGTCCCGCTTTGGCTGTCCCCAATAATCGGGATTTTCGATGTAATAAGAACGTTCACTCGGCGCGTCCACCGGCTGCATCGTGACAATTTTTCCCGGCTGTAAGTGCGGCGGCAATTCCGGAACTACGGGGTTATTAACAGTCTCTATTTTGGCAGCGGTAGTTGATTTTGCAGCCGGAGCAAGATTGGTGCTAGAGTTGTTGGGAGGATTTTGGGCGATCGGCTTTTCTCCGGTTTCCAATTCAAACGCTCTTTTCCAAAAGCCAAAAGCCATTTCCGGGTATCCTTCCGACTCCGCGCACAGTGCAAAACCAATAACTTTTGCCGTACCAATTCCGCGCCCGTAATCCGCCAAATACTGCACTGCCCCCGCTTCTCCCATCAAGTGCAATCCTCGCGTCACGATGCGATTGTTCCAGCGTTCTCGAATGTCGGCGCTAATTTTTTTAGCTGCTTTTCGCTTTGCTTCTGCGTATTCGGTGCAGTCCATACTGCCTCCTTTGTGTAGGGCTATTTATATACTATACTCAAGATTGATTTATTAGTCAAGGTTGAGTTTACAATTAGGTGGTGTGAATAAATTTAACTCTTTCATTGGTGAACTAGATTTATTTTTTTACCGCAGAGGCGCAGAGGGCACAGAGGAAGAGAAGAAAGAGAGGGATGGGGTTGTAGTGTTTTGATAGTCAAGTGCGGTAATCTGTTCGCTGCCAATGCTAAGATAACTTCGATCGCGCATTGCGACCAATAAACCCGTGAGTTGCGTCTTACTCGCGTTGGGTTCGTCAACTTGCGATCGCACGTTCGAGAATTTAAGATCTAGTTTAATCTTACTGTTATGATGCGATTGATTTTGTACAGTAAACCTGGATGCCACTTGTGCGAAGGGTTGCAAGAAAAACTCGAACAGATTGAAAGCCTCAAGTTTCAACTCGAAGTCAGAGATATTACCGAACGCGATGACTGGTTTCAAGCTTATCAGTACGAAGTTCCAGTTTTGTTTAAAGTGCAGCCCCAGCCAAGAAATTCTGCTGGCGAGGCTGCATTCTCCCCTGAAGAACTGTTACCCCGTCCTTCTCCCCGCTGTAGTGTCGCCCAATTGGAGCAAATGTTACAGAAATATTTGCAAATTGATCGGTCACAATAATACGATTTACCCAAAAACTCAGGTTTTAATCCTGACCTCGGGTACTCGGTTTGCAGCTTACTCTAGGTCGATAGATGTTACACCGCGCATAAAAAAAACCTATGGTTTGCACCGCGCACAGCAAAAACCTGTAGATAATGGCTCAAACAATGTGTTCCGCCAGTCATATTCAAGACATTCAAGCGAGGAGTTTTTCAGATGAAATTGAGAGAATTATTAGCAGCAGTTCCCGGCATTTCCTTTGACGCACAACATCCCGCCCTCGATGCCGAAGTCAAGGGTTTATCGACTAATTCCCACGCTTGTCAGGCGGGGGATTTGTTTTTGGGAATGCCGGGAACTCGGGTTGATGGGGGAGATTTTTGGCAAAGTGCGATCGCCTCTGGTGCAATTGCCGCCATAATTT
>JARCMA010000657.1 GCA_030248405.1 Microcoleus sp. MP8IB2.171 | reverse complement strand
TTATTTTTTAGCTCGAATCACTAAATCAATTAACTGTTCTCGTCCCCAGAGTTGTACCCCATTCGCTTGAGCCAGTTTATGAGCATTTGATGTAAACTTACTGTTTGTAATCACGATCGCATCCTGCGCCCCGTAATACTTAACCGCACTAACCACTTCTTGCACGGCGGAATTTCCCACTTTGCCTTGATAGCGTTTTGCCTGAACAACGGTTTTCTTGCGGGCTTTAGAGAGAATCAAGTCCGCACCAAAATCCCCCGTTTTGGGTGTCATTTCGACCGCATAACCGAGATTGCGGAAACAGCAGGCTAAAAATTCCTCAAACTCTTCTCCCGTCATGCGATCGACCTGATCGATTAAATACCCAATCTCTGGCACTTCTAACCGCGTAGAACCTGCTAAAATCTGCTTAAATTTTTTCAGCAGAATTGCACTCAACTTAGTAGAAGGAGAATGAGCAGATCGAGAGGGAGTTTGTGATTCAGTATCGATTAAATCAGCAATCTTTGGCACGTCTAATAGTGTAGCAACTTTTAAGATTTTTTTGAAGTTTTGCAGCATACTTGAACTCAATTTATTAGTAGAAGGAGAATCAGAAGATAAAGAGGGAGTTTGTGATGCAGCTTGGACTTCAGTTTGTGCTTCAGTGGGTTCCGATACCGCATCCTCGATCAAAGTTGGCTGGGCTTGTTTTTTCGCTTGCTTTCTTTTGCTCAAAACAGCCCGTTGAATTGTCAGCAAAATTTTTCCCTCTTGTTCATTAATTTCACCGTCAGCCTCGATAATCTCAGTGCATCGCTTTAAAAGTGGTTCGGCAAAGTCGAGTTCAAGTTGTTCGAGTAAAATATCCAACTTAGGAAGCAATTTTGACTTGTTTGTCACAGATTCAATCTCAGCTAAAGTCCTGGGATTTAAATTCGCTGCTTGTAATTCCGGTAATAACTCATCCCATCGGGTGAATTTTTTGCTCGCATAGACGACATACACCAAAATCCAATCCATCACCGTTTCTTGTGCGATCGCTTTTTCTAAATATTGCTCACTTTCCGCTTGCAATACCTCTCGTAAATCTTCCAGCTTAGTTTCGATTTCCGAGGAATCGAGATGCGCCTCATAAAACCGACAAGCACCGTATCCCAGCGCGTAAATCATTGCCGCACTGGCGCTAGCATTAATCACCGCACCCGCCAAGGGAATATTGCTGACAAGCGTAACTCCAGCTTCGATCGCTAAATTGCTACCCAAGGATAAACCGAAAATAGCGACAACTTCTTTTTTGCGATCGCTCGATCGCAAATCCATGCCATAGGCGGCAGCAATTTGATAAACCAACTCGGCAGATAACGCCGTCATTGCCGCTAAATCCATGCCAGCCAAGGCCAAAGCCGCGCCGGGAACTAAACTGCTAACCAAGCCACTTCCTGCAGCTAGCAAGGCTTTTTCCACCATTAAGTGATGTGAAATCTCTTGGGGTTTCTCGTGAGGATGTTGGCGCTGTAACTCTCGAACTTGCGCCTCGGCAGATACGACATCAACAGCATCTATAGCATTAACTAACCAGTCGATTTTGAACTTTTCAGTCAGTTTTTTCAGGATAGGACTTTGGGAAATCAAACCGATGGATGAACCCAAAAAATTGGGAAATTGGAGTGCTGCACTTCCAGCACTCGCCGCCGCATTCCCCATCGCACTAGCCGTATCAACGATCGCACTTCCAGCACTGCCGGCTGCATTCCCCACTGCACTAGCCGTATCAACAATCGCACTTCCAGCACTCGCCGTATTAACAAAAATCGCACTTCCAGCACTGGCTGCCGCATTCCCTACCGCACTAGCCGTATCAACGATCGCACTTCCAGCACTCGCCGCCGCACTCCCTACCGCACTCGCGCTTGCAGAGACGGCTCCGAAAACGGAACCGAACCAATTGGATGTATCCTCTGGTTTAGCCTGCACATCCGATTTGGATCGATCGTTAGTTTCTGCTACTTCGGCTGACGGAACTTCTTTTGAGTGGGTGCTATCTGTTTTGATTTCGTTGTTATCTAGCATGGGTTTATACCATTTATAAAAAAGGTTGCTACCATAAAAATATTAGGTTTGTTTCCTGGGTTCTTGAAAATAACAGGTGCGTCGCTATTAGATTGTAGCTCTTTTTTGAGGATTGTCGATGGCGACGCACCCTACGAATTTTGCTAGTCATGGATGCGGACTAAAGTCCTCACTACAAACCTAGGAATTTTACATCATAATCGAAGACATCAATTCATCGGTCATTTCAAAATTAGCCGTCACACTTTGCACGTCGTCCAAATCTTCCAGCGCATCCATTAACTTAAGCAGCGATCGAGCTTTCTCAGGACTGTCCATTTCCACCGTATTACTCGGAATCCAGCGAGTTTCCGACTGTAAAACTGCAAAACCAGTTTGTTTCAAAACATCAGCCAGTTGTTCCAAATTAGGCACACTTGTAAATACCTCTGCACCTTCAGTATCCTCATCAATTAATATCAAATCGTAAGATTCCGCAGTCGCCTCTAGGGATGCTTCAAACAATTTTTCCTCATCAATCGGGCCGCGTACCGTGCAAACTCCTTTGTGGTCAAACATCCAGCCCACACAACCATTTTCGCCCAGATTGCCACCGTTTTTACTAAAAGCTTCCCGCAAGTCAGCCGCCGTGCGATTGCGGTTGTCTGTCAGCGCTTCAATCATAATCGCAACTCCTCCAATACCGTAACCTTCGTAGCGAATAGCTTCTAATTCCGAACTACCCCCGGCTAAACCGGCACCTTTGGCGATCGCCCTTTCGATGTTTTCACTAGGAATATCAGCCGCCTTCGCTTTTTCAATAGCCGTTCGCAGTTGAAAATTGCCAGCCGGATCAGGTACTCCGCTGCGGGCTGCGACAATAATTTCGCGAGATATCCTAGCAAAAACTTTGCCTTTAGCGGAATCAACTCTAGCTTTTTGGCGTTTAATAGTCGCCCACTTACTGTGTCCAGACATACCGATTTGAGATTTAAGATTTACAACGTGCGATCGAGATCAAATAAACCTAGGGTGCGGAGTACGCACCTTACACACATAGCATAAAATGCGATTTTTTGCACGAATTTCATCTTTAATTAAAGCGAACAACGGCTTCAGTGTCCGTGAGGTGGGAAGTATCGCCATTAAGTGCGATCGACCATTCGCCCTCACCCCGCACAACTTTCACCAAACAGCACAGAGAAGCGTTAATTTCCGTTTCAACACCGCCGGCCAGCCCGATCGCAGTTCCCAAAACCGAAGCACCGTGACCTACTAATAACATATCATCAGGAAACTCATTAGCGAGGCGTTTTGCGGTTTCCCCCGCCCTTTTGAGACAAGCTTCAGCGGTTTCGGGATAATTAGCAATACCGCCCTTGTAAGCAGCATCAATCCTCGGAAAACGCCTGCACAAATCCTCGACAGATTCAGTTTCCGGCATTTCCGTCATCCATTCAGGATTCAGCCATTCGCACAGTCCCCACTCTAATTTTATCGACAAATCAAGAGCTTCTGCCGCGTGATTTGCCGTTTGGACAGTTCGCAGAAAAGGGGAAGCGAAAATGTGAGAAATTCCTTCACCTTTGAGGCGATTAGCGAGTTGTTTTGCTTGAACGTGACCGTCTTCGGAAAGATGGGGATCATAGCGGTGTTCTGCGGTAAGAAACCAGTCGGGGTTAACGAAGTCGATGCGGTTTCCGTGTCGTGCGATCCAGACTGTTTGTGGCATGAGTTGGTTTTAGTTTTGCTGCTAGATGTAATATTATATCAAAGATGCTGATTTGTGCTCTTTATGAAATTCGAGTGGGATGAAAACAAGGCGGCGATAAATTTGTCCAAGCATGGGCTCTCATTTGAGGAAGCCAGAACGGTTTTTGACGATCCCCTTTACGTCGATTTATACGATCCAGATCACTCTGATGAAGAAGATCGCTATATTATTGTTGGAGAGTCCCAGCAAGGTAATTTATTGATAGTGTCGTATACAGAAAGAGCAGATTTTATTCGTTTGATTAGCGCCAGAAAAGTAACACGAGTGGAGCGAGAAGTTTATGAAGAAGGATGAAACAGGGATGGACGATGAGCTGCGGTCGGAATATGATTTGAGGAAGTTGCGTGTCAGAAGGGTAGGCCCTGGACGAAAGACCTTTGGTGGTGTAAATATTCGTTTAGAACCGGATGTTGCAGAGATGTTTCCCGATTCTGAAGCGGTGAATGAAGCTCTGCGGTTTTTGATTAGAATTACTAAAGAAAACGTGGTGTCTGAGAAATAATATCATTTTCTGTTGCATCAGAATGATACAGAGGACACGGCAGTGCCGTGTCCTAATTTCGGTAATATTAATAATTCTGATGCTAGCGAATTTGATCTAAGCGATCAATTGTAGGGAAACGGCACTGCCGTGTCCTGATTTTGGTAATATTAATAATTCTGATGCTACTGAATTTGATCTAAGCTCGCGGATCAATCCGTGGGGTCGGTTTAAAGTCTTTAACCAATTTTACCACAACTGTGCATTATTATGATTTCACAACTATTTGACACTGCGCTAAAATTAAATCAGTCACTCTCTATTTCTCTATTGTCCAATGGCTCAATCTACAAAGCAACTCCACGCCCAAATTCAAGCCATGCC
>JARCMA010000656.1 GCA_030248405.1 Microcoleus sp. MP8IB2.171 | reverse complement strand
CCATTCCCCATTCCCCATTCCCAATTCCCCATTCCCAATTACCCAAATTAAGGAATTATTCGTGTATTATTTTCCAGAACCTCCCTATTTTTTAATGTCGGCAGGATTACTAGCAGGTATGGCCTCCGGCGTAGCATTTGAAGCAACTCTCAAACAATCCGTACAACTGTGGTCTAAAAATCGTTCTACTCGCACTTTGGCTAACCTGCAAGGGCTGCCATTGCGGATGCCTTTTCTGGGAATGGCTGGCGGAATTTGCGTATTTTTAGCTTCGGGAATGGAGATTTTTGGCTTTCCAAAACTACTTTCTTATGCCCTAGCTTTGCCACTGACGCTACTCACGGGCTGGCTAGTTTGGACTCAGCTAGGTAAGCTTTTGATCGAGTTAGAACGCGGAGGTTCCAAAGCGCTGGATCTGGATTCTTTTGAACAATGAAAGTTAACTATCAACCTCTTTTTATCAGAAGGAAGGGGGTTGATAGTTCTCTATGATTATCCTATTTGATGCTTTTTTAACCGCAGAGAACGCAGAGAACGCAGAGGAAGAGAAAGAAGAAGATGACAACTTAGGCAATAATTTGTTGAAAAGTTTTAAAATCTAAAATCTAAAATCTAAAATCGAATGAGTATTTTAATTGTTACGGGTGCGGCGGGGTTTATTGGTTCTAACTTAGTAGAAACTCTTTTAAATCGAGGCGAGACGGTGATCGGTGTTGATGAGTTCAACGATTATTACGATCCGGATCTCAAGCGCAAGAATATTGCACGATTTGAAAAGTATCCGGGTTTTGAATTGGTGGAAGGCGATATTTTGTCTCTAAATTGGCGATCGCTTTTATCCGATGCTAAGGTAATATTTCATCAGGCGGCGCAAGCAGGAGTTCGTGCTAGCTGGGGCGACGGTTTTCGCAGCTATACAGAACGGAATATTAACAGCACTCAAGTATTGTTAGAAGCGGCAAAAGATGCGCCAAGATTGCAAAAGTTTGTCTATGCTTCTTCTTCTTCCATTTACGGTAATGCTGAATCTTTTCCCACGAATGAAAATGCTTGTCCGCAGCCGGTTTCTCCCTACGGAATTACGAAATTAGCCGGTGAACGTTTGTGCGGGCTTTATTACAAAAATTTTGGCCTTCCGACTACTTCGCTGCGCTATTTTACTGTTTACGGGCCGAGACAGCGCCCCGATATGGCTTTTCACAAGTTTTTTAAGTCGATTTTGTTTGACGAGGCGATTTCTATTTTCGGCGACGGATTGCAAACGCGGGATTTTACGTTTATCAGCGATTGCGTTGCTGCGAATTTAGCGGCGGCTGAGGTTGCGGAAGCTGCGGGGGAAGTTTTTAATATTGGTGGGGGAAGTCGGGTGGTTTTGAAAGAAGTTATTGATACAATAGAGAGAATTGTCGATCGACCTATTCGGATAGATTTTACTGAAGCTGCGAGGGGAGACGCGCGGCACACTAGCGCGGATGTGTCTAAAGCCAAGAAAATCTTAGGTTATCAGCCGCAGGTTGCCTTAGAAGAAGGTTTAAGGCGCGAATGGGAGTGGATTCAGTCTTTGTACAGTTAGAGTACAGTTAGATGCTATCTATCCCAGAAATTCCGCAACTTAAATTGAAAATTGTTAACTTTTTGACTTCCCCAAGTTTTGAGATTTCTCCCCAAGCGAACCAACAAATTTGGAGGCGCGAGTTTGGGCTGTGTTTCCGGCGAATTCAAATATCGGTAGTGCAGAAACACCTCTCGGTAGGGAATCTCAACATCTTCGCCAGCACACAAGCGAGTAAACTTGGCAGCCGAAATACTCATGTAGTGCAAGTAAGTCAACCGTCGCCCTTTGTCATATAGAACATAATCTATCACCTCAAATTGAGAAGACCAATGATTTCCCGTTACCAGTGCAGGTTGATGATAAGCAAAGTTGTAAAAAGAGATATTGCTGCGGGCGACTAAATAGTTAAGTAAAGATTGGTCAGCGCCCCGTAAAGACATAATTTCCGCTTCTCCTGATGTTAATTTTTCTAAAAGTTGAGAGCAATTATTTCGATTGAAAACCCCGGGTTTTGACGCAAACCAACCCGCACAAAAAGTATGAGATTGCAGTTCGTCAAAATTTAGAATTTGAGGTAATTTTGGGGAGGACAAATCAAATATATAATTGAGGTCAGATTTGTATTGAAAATCGTTTGCTACCCAATCGAAATCATCAAGCTTTTGATAAATATAATCTAGAGAACCCATTAACAGAGTGTCTGCGTCAAAATATATAAATTTATCAAAAGGGCCGTCAAAACAACATAATTTTTGGTGCATTTCCAAACATTGAACTGGTTTCCAACCTTTAGCTTGCCAAACTTTTTGAGCTTTTGCATGAGTTTTCCAAACTTGAGTCGCAAAGTCTTCCCAGAAAATGATTGAATCGGTATTTTCAAACAGGGTGACATGAGGACGAGTTGCAATTTCTACTTGCACTTTTTTCATTCGATTATCATAGGGAATGATACAAACAGGAATATTTTTTGCCCCGTTGACTTCGAGACTGTTTAATAAAGCGACTAAGTGGTCGAACACAACATCGTTTGCTAGAATATAAATGCCATCAGTCATAGTTTTTTAGTGAATAAGTAACCCAGCGCATATATATTGCTTTTTAGGTGCGGGCAAGATGCCCACACCACAAGAAATAAAATTGATTGATTGTGGAACAGGCATCTTGCCTGTTCTTCCCAGCTTGTTTGGTGTCAAAAACACAACAAAATTTATGAATTGTGGAACAGGCATCTTGCCTGTTATTCAAAGCTTGTTTGGTGTCAAAAACACAACAAAATTTATGAATTGTGGAACAGGCATCTTGCCTGTTATTCAAAGCTTGTTGATAATGATACAACATAGGAGTTTATCCTCACCTACTGAAAACCCGAAATATTTTTTGCACTAAATTTGGTTTTTCCTCATTGAGATAACGATAATGTTTCCAAAGTTTCCAATAAGGACTACCCGATTTAATTGGTATTCCAGCCCAGTGAATATATTTTAACCTTTTGCCTTTGTCATAAAGAACATAATCTATTTCTTGAAAATGCTTGGAACCTGCCCAGCTTCCAGGTTCGGTTGCTGAATCTTTCACAAGGTTGCAGCGTTTGGAAATCAATTTAAGAATGATATAATTTAGTATAGGTTGGTCTGTGACATTTTGAGTAAAGTCAAAATATTCTCGATGCTGCGAACATTCTCGCAAAATTTCATACATTTGCGCTTCTGTAATAGTTCCTTTTCTAGAAGCCCAAAAACCGCTGTTGAATACATCTTGAAGCTGTGAGTCGGTAAAGATATTCTGTTCTTTTACGGCGGGGGCAAATACATTTCGCAGTTTTTCGCTGAGGTGGTGATAGTCGCAGCAAAAAAAGTCTACTTCTGAGAGTTTGTTTAAGTTGGCTGCGATGTCTTCAAAAACGATGATATCGGTATCAATGTACAGAAATTCGTCAAGGGGGCCAAACCAAACGGCGAGTTTTCGCATTTTGTTGGGGAGGGCTAAAAAGTTGCGATCGAACGTTTGGCCAATTTCTCTGGTAAACTGTTCCACAAACTCCAGATTTGGGAACAATCGCACCCCGTGGAGAATGCTGAGTGCGGCTGCGACTTGCTGATAATTGTCGTCGAAGGGGATTAAAAAAACTGGTACTTGACAATTGTACAGACGTATGCTGGATGTAAGGGCGATCGCGCTTTCCATCACCTTATCATTAGCAACAATATAAATACCGCGATTCATAAATTTATCCTCAACCGACTAAACACTCTTTGTAGCAAATTCGGCGCAGAAACATCAGCATAAGACATTAGCGGTTCCCTAAAAATCGGTCGCTTTTCTGGTTCCCGCAGATAGCGATAGTGCAGAAACAAATCGCGATAGGGAAACTCAATATTTTCGCCAGCACAAACCCTCCGAATCAAATCCGGCGGCACACCAATATAATGAATGTAAGTAAGTCGGTTTCCCTTGTCGTACAAAATCTGATCTTGCTCTTCAAAATGTTTAGAAGTGACACTGCACCCAGTTTTTTCGCCATCCGGGAGGCTATAAGCAAAATTATAGCTATTGATGGCAGTTTTCATCACCATATAATTGAGCAAAGGCTGTTCTCCCGCACCTGCATAGAGAATTTCCGCCTCGCCCAATTGCAGTTGAGCTACCAGCCATTCTCTAGTATTTATATCAAAAAATCCTTGCTTGCCGCCGTAAAATCCCGAACAAAATATTTCCGAGTCGATCCGATTTTGCTCAAAAACTTCTAGGATTTTTGGTGACTGAATATTGTATACTTTAGTTGGATCGCGAAATTGAAAATCATAAACCACAAAATCCGATTCCTCTAACTTCTGAAAAACCGCATCAAGGGAATTCATCACCAAAGTATCGGCATCCATGTAGATAAACTTTTTAAACGGGCCCTCGAAAGCACAAAAACGCCGATGTGCGCCGTAAAGCCGAAATTTTTGGCGATTCAAACGCTCTGGTGCGGCTGCTTGCATGAATTCATCCCACCGCTGAATTGAGGCGCTATCTTCATAAATAAAGACGTTGGGACGGTTAATAATTTCAGCTTTGATTTGCTCTATTTGGTCGTCGAAAGGATAAATACAGACAGGAGTATTTGAGCCTAAAATAACTTCAATACTGTTGAGTAAGGCAATTAGTTGGTCGTAAACTGTATCGTTGGCAAGCGTGCAAATTCCCTTCATATCTATTAGTCCGCGTAGGCGGACTTGGTTTGTGTAGAAGCGGTTTCAACCGCCGAATCATTTAAAGGGTAAAAGGGTAGAAAAGGGCGATCGGGAAAAACTAATACGAGGGAGAAACCGACGCGATCGCTACACGAAAACCGATTTTCCCGCGGCGGTTGCGCTCCGAATAAAAGTAGCGACTGGCACTGCGGCAAAGAACCGCATTGTAGTACCAGGAACCGCCACGCTGCACTCGGCCCTTACCTGTGCCAGTTTCCCAGGAACTTCCGTCAGTTGGTGCGCCGTTATAGTTTGGGTGCCACCAATCGCTGCACCACTCGAAAACATTGCCGTGCATATCGTACAGTCCAAAAGCATTGGGGGGAAAACTCCCTACATCTGTTGTTTGTTCGCGGTAAAGTCCTATGGAGGCGTTTGCGTAGGGGAGCCTTCCGTCATAGTTGACTAATTCTGGGGTAAAGGTTTCCCCAAAATGAAATGGGGTTGTTGTACCCGCACGACAGGCGTATTCCCATTCTGCTTCACTCAGGAGGCGATATTTTTTCCCAGTTTTTTGCGAGAGTTTGCCGCAGAATTCAAAGGCCTCATCCCACGATACATTTTCTACAGGACGTTTTTCACCTGGGAAATAGGATGGGTTGTTTCCCATCACTGCTTGCCACTGTGCTTGGGTGATGGAGTATTTGCCTGCCAAAAAAGCGGGTACTGTTACTTGATGCCGCGGACTTTCTTCAGTATCATATCTACCTTTTTCTGTTAGCGGGGAACCCATCATAAAAGTTCCGCCGGGAATATAAACCATTTCCAGCACAACTTTTTTCCCTAAGTATTCAGAAAAGAAATGAGCATAATGACGGCGACGACTGTTTTCTTTTCCTTCAGCATCCACTGTTATCACATCAAAGTCAAAAGTACGAAAATATTTTTGTAACTGCTGTTTTATATTTGGTTCATCTCTATCCTTCAGCAGCGAATAGGCTGCAAACTTCACCGACATTGATTCATCTTGCAGCACCCCAATTATTAAATCTAAGCCAGCATCTCCATATTTCAGCGCTTCAGACAGTGCAGCAATTTTCACCTCGACAATCGGTGAAGCCAAACGACTCTTAACGCCGGGAATCCCGCCTAAAACAGCCGCAGCGAATGGCACTTGAGATTCACCGCCGAGTACGGCATCGTATTCTGTGGGTTGATTTGGGTTTTCTGTCATTGCGCTATTTCCTAAGATACAAAGTTAGACAGCCAATTCAGCAGGTTTAATTCATGGAGAATAATTTGCCTAGCTTCGGCAATTTTATCCCTCGCTTCATG
>JARCMA010000655.1 GCA_030248405.1 Microcoleus sp. MP8IB2.171 | reverse complement strand
CCAAAACTCCTCCCTCCCCAAAACCTACAACCCCAAATACCCCAAAACCAGAACCAGCCTTTGGCTGGAATGCCTACGCCGAACAAATTAACGGACGATTTGCGATGGTGGGATTCGTGGGACTTTTGCTGCTAGAATTCTTCACCCGCCAGGATTTTTTTACCTGGCTGGGTTTCCGTTAAATTAATCAAAATAAATTAAAAATGGAAGCTGAAAAAATATCTATATTTCAGCTTCCATTCTCTTTTTAAGAGTTATTGGAAATACAGATTATAAAATTATAAGTGCAAGACTATAACATTTATAGTTGCATACAAACATATGAATTTACCAAAGTGGATAGTAGTTGCTTGTAGTGCGATCGCCCTTGAATTATAGGGACACGGCAATGCCGTGCCCTGACTCCGAAGTTTCGTTCAAACTAATTTCCAGTTGTTTCGCGCACTCTCAAACTGTACTTGCCTCTACCTTTTGGAGGCGGATCATAAGCATTGACAATGACGCGATAGCGACCGTTCGCAGACAAGGTAACAGAAATCTCTGAATTGGAATTTTGCTGCGTGGCATCATCATTTTCTCCAAGTAGCTCGCCCTGGGAGTTGAAAATAGCGAGATAAGTATCAAACTCGGTACTTTCTACGGTAATAAGCACTTTCTGGCCCTGAGTGCCTTCAAAGGTATACTCGTCGTACAAACTGCTGTCCGAGGGCAGTACAGAAGACTTAGCAGGGGTGAGTTCTCCGTTTTGCTCTAAAATGACTTTAGACGAGCCCCCATCAGGACTCGGCGGAGGTTCTACAGTTGGGCTCTGAGTTGGCGAACTCTGTGGTGATGGCGACGGGTTGGGGCTTGCTTGAGCTAAAACAGCCTTGTCAGCAGGCTTCGCATCAGTTAAATTTTGAGGAAATTCTGCTGAAATGAGGGTGGAACTGCTGTTAGCAACACCTGAATTTGAAAGTGACAGGGAGATAGCCGGCTTGCCAGAAAAAGTAGCTACCAGAGCAATTGGCGCGATCGCCCAAAATCTAACTTGACGCATGAATTACCTCGATTTGCAACGAAGAAGGAAGTTCGGCAACGGATTCTGTAACGGATTGAACGGATGGAAGAAGGAAGTTCGGCAACGGATTAGTGTAAAGGATTTAACGGATGGAAGAAGGAAGTTCGGTAACGGATCAGTGTAAAGGATTGAACGGATACAGGAAGGAAGTTCGGCAACGGATCAGTTTAAAGGATTTAATGCATGCACGTAAGCAGGAAGCAGGAAGCAGAATAATTCGACTAATTACCAATTCCCGATTACCCATTACCTTTTTCCCCATTTTCAACGGACTGTTAGAGTGTAACGACCCCGGCCCGAAGCATCGTAAGCATTGACAATTACGCGATAGCGACCCGTAGCGGGCAAAGTAACGGTCAGAAACGCATTTTTAGTCGAATCGCTCCCATCGTCATTTTCTGCCACTAATCGGCCGTTAGGGTCAAAGATAGCCACATAGGGATCAAAGTCTGTACTTTCGAGGGAAATGGCTACAGACTGACCCGATCGACCTTCAAAAGTATACTCGCGATACAGACTGTTGTCAGACGGCAATACTTGGCCGCCTGCGACTAAAGCGCCTTCTTCTTGCAAAATCGCCCGAGAAGGCGCGGTAGGAGCACTCGCTTTCAGTTCTAACGTATAAGCCCCTGACTGCCTAGCTTGGTAGGAATTTGCCACTAACGTGTAAGTCCCGTCTGCTGGCAGTCTGACTGTAATTCTGGCGTCTTTACTGCCTGCCCCGTCATCATCTTGCGCGATTTCGCGCTGGTTGGGCCCGAGCAAAATTAAATAAGGGTCAATTTCTTGACTTTTCATTTCTATTGTGACTTGCTGGCCCGCTTTTCCATCAAAGGAGTAGAGTTCAAAAAAGCTGTTGTCAGTGGGTAGAACGCTAGACTTTTCGGTGAGGAGGCCACTGACGGCGGGCCCGTTTAACGCAACTTTTTGAGGTAATTTGTTGCCAAAGGGCGATCGGGCTTGAGCCACGCGGGGAGCCCGCCCTTCTCGCACCGCTGTCAGGAAAGCGGGTAATTTGTCTGCGGAAATTGCAAAACCGATACCGATATTACCTCCACCCCGACCGCGAGTAAAAATAGAAGTATTGACGCCGATTAATTCTCCTGAACTGTTTAGCAGTGGGCCTCCTGAATTGCCGGGATTGATGGCGGCGTCGGTTTGAATTAAGCCCCGCTGCTGGTCGATGCGGCTGACGATTCCGACTGTCAAAGTACCTTGAAATTGACCAAAGGGATTGCCGATCGCAAATGCTTGTTGCCCGACTTTCACCGAACCTGGACGGGCTAAAGGAATGGTGGGCAAATTGTTTTGATCGCGAATCTTCACCACGGCTAAGTCTAGACCTTCTTCGCCGAATCCAATGACATCGGCGACAAGTTTTCTGCCGTCTGACAAAATGATATTGACGGTACCGCCTGCCGAAACCACGTGGGCGTTAGTTAACACCATGCCGTCGGGGCTGATAATTGTGCCACTGCCGTTAGATTTATCTGTATCGACTGTAACAACCGCCGGACTGGCCTTTTCGTAGACTCGAATATTGGTTTGTTCTTCGACAGTTTGGGCGATCGCACCCTGGGAATGCACCGAGTTAAATTCCGTTAAATCTGTTGATTGCCGCACAGGGGATGTCGTAACAACCGCAGTAGCGCTGGTTGCAACCCCAACCGTTAAAATTCCCGATACTGCTAAACTTAGAAGTTTTAAATTCATGGCGATCGATTATTATTTAGCGATCGGTAGCTAGGAATTAGGTTTTGTGGCTAACCGCTAACTACCTTCTGTAATTATTTTAGGACTTGCACCACGCTAGTGACATTCCTCACGCCGGTTCTCCAACTCGGGAATCTGAATCAGCAGCTAAATACTTAAAATTAGCTTGTCGTAGCACAGCATCCTCATTGCCGTAGAAAAAAGACAGCAAAGCAAAACGCTGGCCGCTAATCACCGGCGTAGCTTCATGCAGCAAAGAACACGAAAAAATAATCGCCGTGCCAGAATCGCCTTTATAACCGTGTGGCGCGTACTCAGGGAACCGTAAAAATCCCCCCGTGTACTCTCCCACATTCAAGTTTAGCGTCATCGCAAACCTGCGGTGCAGCGTAGCTTTGCTAGTGTTGTCGCGGTGCGGTCGAAAATAACCGCCGCTGTCAGCATCGTAACAGCCCACCAAATACCGTTCAAACCTAGTGATTGTAAACTGAAAAGCTTTCTCTACTTCCGGCCGCACCCGGCGCAAAATAATCGCATTCAATCGCTGTTGCAACTTTGGGTCTTCAATAAAGAAATCTCGGCGCTTCTTGAAACTGTCGTCGTGAATGCCAATAGTTTTCTCGTCTATTTGCCTCATAAAGCCCGAGGGACTGCCACCATTAGCTTTGTACATATCGATCAAACTGCGGCAAGATGCTTTGTCCAAAACGTTAGGAATTACCAACACCGGGGCGTGGCGAGTGGCTGCTCGGGCTTCCTCAATTGGGGGCAAAGTTTTGAGAAAATCTAATACTTGCTGGGCGTGTTGGTGCGGTTCGCCCATCGGCAAAATATTAATTACCTGAAGGTTTTCGTTGAGAATAAAAGTTTGTGGTGCATAGTGAACTCCGGCAACTCCATTTTCTTCGACATCTCGGAAAACACCATACTGCTGACTGACTTTTTTGTGTAAGTCCCAGAAAAAGATGAATGACGGAGCAATTGTTGTCGGTCTGTTTTGTTCTTTGTCTGCGGGGTCAACGCTCACTCCGAACCGCGGTACTTGCAAGCTTTGGAATTCTTCTGAAAGCTCTTCAAAGCTTTTGAGGATAACTTGGATTTGTTCAAAAGCTGCGCTGGCAAAGAAAAACAGTACGACTCGGCGGCCGCCAACCGTCGGGAAATGAAATAAGGGGTTATTTGTAGAAGGAATGGAAAACCAGGGAGCCGGATCTCCTATTTCGAGTAATGGCATCTTGCTGATTTAAGATTTGGGATTTTATATTTAGATTATTATGCTGTAGATTAGTTCCACCGATTCGGTATGTTAAGATTGTTTATTTATACAAAAATTAGCTTGTATCTGTGTATATCTGCGTTTTTCTGCGGTTTAAAATTCGCAATTTAGAGTCTTTTTAAGAAGTTTAATATCGGATAATAAGTAGATGGGTATCAATAAACGCAACTTAGAGTTCTGCGGTTTCCCAAGGCGGAGCTGCGGAATAAATGTTTAGTTTCACCCATCTACTTAGTGTTTGCCTATTTGTCGAAACTGGGGGAATTATCCGGTTGGTCTTCCGGGTATTCTACAGGTCGATACTCCACGTAATCTGACGGCGGTGCTTCCACGTCGCGGTTGCTGGGGCGAGACCTGGATGCTTCCGTAGGACGGGGTTTTTTGGTTCTCGGCGGCGTATCGGAACTGCGGTTTTCCGAAGCAGGGGGGCGACTGCTGCGGCTGCGGGTCGGTCTTTCTTCGGGGT
>JARCMA010000654.1 GCA_030248405.1 Microcoleus sp. MP8IB2.171 | reverse complement strand
AGCCTATGGATTTGTTAATTTCGACAATTTTCGAGCTCGACTATTAGCTTGCTTTTCTAATTAGTTTTTATTATCACCTCAAACCCAGAAGACCCCAAAGCTTTCCATAAAATATGCAAAGGCCCGTTTAGATATTTACGTATAATATGGCAGCAATGGGTGCAACCCAACGTTTGTTGGTTCCTAATTTTTAATTAACGCGATCGCATTTACCACAATTTTTATAAGTATATTTTGCTGTTAAGTCTACTACAAGATTTCCCACCTATGAGGCTTGATGTTTCAATGTTTACTTAAAACGATAGTGACTTAAAGTTATCATCGGTGAGGCTGTTTTAGTTGCAATTTGATACTGGCATTTATTACCATTTGCTGAGTTTTCAAAGTCGGGAGAAAAAGGAATTTGTATTGAGTGAGTAAGTAGTTAGCTGTGTGCTTGTGTAACTCAGATACTAGATTGTTAATCTTGATACGAATTTGGGCTGGGGTTTTTCTGATAAAATAACGCCGAAGTCGCTTGAAATCTCGAATTTTTGCCAGCCAAATGATAGACATTAGCTGGTCGGGCAGAGGTGATTATCTGTAGATTAGACTGATATCTAATTTGCTGATTTCCAACATTTCTGAACCGTTAAGCTTACGTCACAAAGGTTCAGACACCAAAGAAGAATTAAAGTAATATTTAATGATCCAAAACTAGAGTTGCTCAAAATTTGCCCTGGGACTGATGCAGCCGACGATCGGGCAGTGACCGATCGCAGATAATTAATCAAAATATATTTCACAAGGGCGATCGAGGCTTTCGTAAAAGCTATCATCACAGAACATAGGTCATCTTTAATTTAGTACAGCTAACCGCGCCACCACGGGCGCTGTAATTTGAGCAAACAATTTGGGAAAATAGAATTAGCCTGGGAAGGGGACACACCCCGCCCCGCTTTTCTCTCCCGGTACGGGGAATCCCCAAGTGATGTGCCCTGACGCTATAACGAGAGTATCCCGCAAGTTAATCAGGTAAGTAAGCAACCTAGCACTCAACGAACAAGATTTGATTGCAAGCACCGGCAAATCCCTCCAACATCTCGTCAATTTGTGGACGAAGCTTAGAGGGGACTGCGAGCTTACACTTGAGAGATAGGGATTGAGCAAGAAAATGATAGCTGATCCATAAGCAAAGAATACGGGGGTTAAAACCCCGCGTTGGTTTTCCTCTCAGCACTCTTTGTGACTGAGTTTCCCACCTATTGAGTGTTTTTTATGACTAGCACATCCCCGCTTCGCTCCACATCGATAGTTGCTCTAAGCGTTTTTACTCCGGCTCTCACCAAGATGATTCAGTCGGGTTACGTCAACGGCGAGCAAGTGAAGCAAGCTCAAATTGAAAGCCAGAAGTCGGGCAAGCGTTTGACGGAGGTATTAGAAGCACTTACCGGGCAGCCGTTACCCCCAGAATTGCTGCGACTTTACAAGAAGCAGCAGATGTTTGAACGGAAGATAGTCTACGGCGTTGAAGCATTTGACCCGGAGATGAGCGAAATGTCTAACGAGCAACTCGGAATTATGCTCGACGCGTTGAAGATTTCGATCGACATTTGTCACCAAGGTCGGTTTTTACCCGTAGCGAAGACTGAAACTGAGCCGGCGGCGGTTTTAGTCGCAATGGTAGATCCCGATAACCTCAACGCCATAGAAGATTTGCGGCGGATTTTACAGCCTCACGGCTTGGCTTTGCAGCGACGGGTGATTACGCCAGACGACTACCAGGACATTACTTCTGCCTATCAAGACGACCAAGTTAAGAGGGAAGCTAAAAAAGCTGAAATCGAAAAACAGAGAAAGATGGATTTAGGGGAGGGAGATTTTGGCGAGCTCTCGCTAGAAGAGGAGAGTAGCGACCAAGAAGACCTCGCTAACACCCTGGACGATGCTGAGGCGGCTCCCGTAATTAAAGCCGTCAATATCATTTTGGCTAAAGCTTTGTCGGAAAAGGTGTCTGACATCCACGTAGAACCTCAAGAAGAGTTCATGCGGATTCGGATGCGGAAAGACGGGGTGCTGCAAGAGTATTTCCGGTTTCCCAAGCAGGTAGTCGCATCGATTACGGCTCGTTTCAAGATTATTGCCAACCTGGATATTGCCGAACGCCGACAAGCTCAAGACGGCCGCATCCGCCGGGTGTTTGAGGGACGCACGGTGGATTTCCGGGTGAATAGCTTGCCTTCCCGGTACGGCGAAAAAATCGTGCTGCGGATTTTGGACAGTTCCAGCACTCAGTTGGGTTTGGGTTTGTTAATCTCCGACGAAGAAACTCTGGCTTTAGTGCGAGAAAGTGCTAGCCGTCCGTTCGGACTGATTTTGGTGACGGGGCCGACGGGTTCGGGCAAGTCAACTACTCTCTACTCGATTCTGGCGGAACGGAACGATCCGGGGGTTAATATCAGTACGGCGGAAGACCCGATCGAATATGCTTTGCCAGGAATTACCCAATGTCAAGTAATTCGGGAAAAAGACTTGACTTTTTCCAACATTCTGCGGGCGTTTTTGCGACAAGACCCTGACGTGATGCTGGTGGGGGAAACGCGGGACAGGGAAACGGCAAAAACGGCTCTGGAAGCTGCTTTGACGGGACACTTGGTGCTGACGACGCTGCACACGAACGACGCGGCCGGGGCGGTCGCGCGTTTGGCAGAAATGGGCGTAGAACCGTTCATGGTTTCGGCCGCTCTGTTGGGCGTGTTGGCTCAGCGTCTGATGCGGCGCGTTTGCGACAAATGCTGCATTCCTTACCAGCCTACTGCCGCAGAACTCGGCAAGTACGGTCTATCGGCTTCTCAAGAAATTGATCTAACTGTTTACAAAGCCAACACTGTACCGGTGGAGGAAAGGAAAGAACTCGCAGAACGCGAGCAACTTTGTCGGAAGTGCGGCGGCCTAGGCTACAAAGGACGGGTAGGGGTTTACGAATTCCTGAAAAATACTGAGCGGCTTCAAACTCTGATCACTCAAGGAGCTCCCACAGAGCAAATTAAGGAAGCAGCAGTAGAAGAAGGGATGAAAACTTTGTTGGCTTACAGCTTGCAGTTGGTGCGGGAAGGCGCGACTACCTTTGAAGAAGTCGAGCGGGTGACGTTTACTGACTCGGGCCTGGAGGCTGAAATGAAAGCCAAACGCAAGCAGGGGCTTACCTGCAAAAGTTGTCGGGCGGAATTGAAGCCGGAGATGCTGGATTGTCCGTACTGCTTGACACCACGCTTTTTGGATTGATTCAGCAGTTAACTGTCAACCCTTCTCTAAGCGAGCGGGCAAGCTGTCAACTGTCAACTGTCAACTGTCAACTGTTAACTGTTGACTGTTAACTGAGCTAGATTGGTCAATAACTATCAATTTGATCGAGGAGAGGTATCTATGGGTCTGATGATTGAAGACGTACTGGAGTCCCTGGTAGAGCAAGGGGGTTCGGACATACACATCCAAGCGGGCGCGCCTATATTCTTCCGAGTCAGCGGTAAACTAACTCCTCAGACGCAATACGGCGACATTCTGTCTGCTGAGGAAGTGCAGATCCTGATTTTCCAAATGCTCAACAATATGCAGCGCAAGCAGTTGGAAATGGAGTGGGAACTTGACTGCGCTTACGGCGTTCGGGGATTGGCTCGGTTCCGCGTTAATGTCTACCGGGAGCGGGGTGCTTGGGCGGCTTGTATGCGGGCTCTGGCTTCTAAGATTCCTAACGCAGATGCTTTAGGCGTGCCGCAGATTTTGCGGGATCTGACGGAAAGACCCAGGGGTATGCTGTTGGTGACGGGACAAACAGGTTCCGGGAAAACTACTACGATGGCGGCTTTGTTGGATCTGGTCAACCGGACGCGGGCGGAACATATTCTAACAGTTGAAGATCCGATCGAATATGTGTTTCCGAATATCAAGAGTTTGTTTCACCAGCGCCAAAAGGGCGAAGATACTAAGAGCTTTGCTAATGCGCTGAAAGCTGCTTTGCGCGAAGATCCTGATGTAATTCTGGTGGGGGAAATGCGGGACTTGGAAACGATCGGTCTGGCAATTTCGGCGGCAGAAACGGGTCACATGGTGATGGGAACGCTGCACACGAATTCGGCTGGTGCAACGGTCGATCGGATTTTGGACGTGTTCCCGCCCATTCAACAACCCCAAGTTCGCGCCCAGGTGTCTAACTCTTTGGTGGGAATTTGCAGCCAAAATTTGGTAATAAAAGTTGGGGGCGGCCGCTGCTGCGCTATGGAAATCATGGTCAATACTCCAGCTATGGCTAACTTGATCCGGGAGGGCAAAACTCCCATGATTTACTCCCAAATCCAAATGGGGGCAAAATTGGGTATGAGGACGATGGAAATGGCCCTCGCTGAACTTTACAAGAGCGGTAAAGTCACTTGGGAATCGGCAATGGCCAAGGCTTCTAAGGCTGACGAACTCGAACGCTTGATCGGCCCGGCACCTGTTGGCGCCAAGGTAGGAGCTCATTAATTCAGTCTGCAGTCATTAGTTATTAGTCATTGGTCATTAGTCAGTTGGCCGTTGGCCGTTGTTATTAATTATGGGTAACAACTAACAACTAACAACTGACTATTGACAACTGACACCTGACAACTGACAACTAATTTTTAATAAATTTTCAGAGGTGAGCTGTGGCTACCAACGTTATCCGCCAAAAACCGAAAGGTGGCTTTGATTTCAGTAACATTCAGGAGCAAATCGAGTATAACCTTACCAGTCTTACTGTTAAGGATATGGCTATTTTTGCTCGTCAGTTTGCGGCTATGTTTAATGCAGGGGTGGCGATCGTTAGATGCCTTTCTGTGCTGCACGAGCAGTGTTCTAATGCTAAGTTGAAGCGAGCGCTCAGGAGCATGAATGCTGATGTGCAGGAGGGGATAAATTTGGCAGAGGCGATGGCGAAGTTTCCTGATGTTTTTGACCAACTGTTTATCAGTATGGTGGCGGCGGGAGAGGTCGGTGGTGTGCTAGATGAAACCCTAGACCGTCTGGCGCTGATGATGGAAAAAAATCACAAGACGGAGGCGGAAATTAATTCGGCGATGTCTTATCCGAAGACTGTGTTTTCCATCGCGATCGTGATTTTTTTCGCAATGACTATATTCTTGCTACCAACATTCGCTAAAATCTTTAAGGATATTGGTGCAGATTTGCCGGCTTTTACGTTGTTTATGTTGGCAATTAGTGCATTTTGTACGGCTTGGCCTCCTATCCAACAGTTGACAGTTATTGGGGTGATTATAGCGCTAAAATTTGCCTTTGATATGTACTATAAAACTCCAATAGGTCACCTACAAATTGATAGGATTGCGATGAAGTTGCCGATTTTTGGAGATTTGATCGAAAAATCTGCTGTGGCTCGATTTTGCGTGATATTTGGGTCGCTGACGCGATCGGGCGTGCCGATTCTCAGTTCTTTGGAAATTGTGCGAGATGTGGCGGGGAATCAGGCAATATCTAATGCGATCGAATATGCAAGACAGGAAATTCAAAGCGGCGGCATGATCAGTATTGCTTTGCAAGAACAAGCTGTTTTTCCGTCTTTGGCCATCCAAATGATGGCAATTGGCGAGGAGACAGGGGAACTTGACAAGATGCTGATGAAAGTTGGCGCTTTCTACGAAACGGAAGTTGAAGAAGCAGTAAAAGGACTTACCAGTATGCTAGAACCTCTGATGATTGTGGTCGTGGGTGGTATCGTAGGTTCGATTTTGCTATCGATGTATCTGCCGATGTTCGCAGTGTTTCAGAAGCTGTAAAAAGTCAGTTGTCAGTTGACAGTTGTCAGTTGTCAGTTGTCAGTTGTCAGTTGTCAGTTGTCAGTTGACAGTTGACAGTTGTTAGTTGTTAGTTGACAGTTGACAGTTGT
>JARCMA010000653.1 GCA_030248405.1 Microcoleus sp. MP8IB2.171 | reverse complement strand
TTGTTGGTGAGAAAAAAACCGCTCAACAGTAAAAATGCAGGTACGCAAAATAGTTGAAATGTATCGATCGCCACAAATAGAATTCTGCGATCGCGAAACCTGAAGCACTTTTGTAGGCGGTTTCGAGATTTTCGGTGGGAACATTCAGCCAAAAATCAGCGATTTGTTTGCGGATTTGACGTAGTTCGGATATTGCTGAGATGTTTGATGAGTTTCTTTGGTAAAGGTTGATGGCATTCGAGAGCATCTCGGCCACATCTGCAGGTGCGGGACGGGTATCTTGTAAGCTGCGGGATGCTTCCAGGTGGCTGGTTTGCCATTTGCCAAAGAGTTCTTGGAATAATTTGCCGATCGCCCCCGAGTATGCAACACTGTCAAAACAGGCGGGATTGGCTTGCATTTTCTGCTGAATTTCCTGGCGATAGCGTTGTCGCAGTTGAGGATTCGTACCGAGAGTAACGGCTAGCTGAATGTAAGATGCTTCGCTATTGGTGATTAAATCCGGCATTTGTAATTCCCGTAGCATCGCCGCACCTTGCCGAAACCGCAAAGCATTTCCTTCCACAACCACCGTCGGTAATCCTACTTGCAAAGGATCGATTAACGATGTCGCACCCGCGTAAGGATAGGAATCGAGATAAACATCTGCTAGCTGCAAAAACTCTTTCACATCCGCGCGACTAGGCAATTGTTTTACAAACCGCAAGCGGTTATTATTCACGCCGTATTTAGCGCAGATAGCATTCAGATTGTTGACAAAAGGTGTGGCTGGATAAGTGCGAGTCCAAGCCGGACCAAAGGGATATAAAATCAAGATTGAATTAGGTACTGCCGCTAAAATATTGACCCAAGTTTCTCTCAACTCCGGCAGAATTTTGTAGAAGTTGGCACCGGAGATAAAAACTGTTGTGTTGTCGTCAATTCCCAGACTTTGGCGAGTAGGTTTAACTGTAGCAACTTCCGATTCCGTTGCATATTTGAAACAAAAACCGCTGCCTTCCATAACGGCTAATTGTTCGCGATATTGTTGTTGATAACTAGCATCCGGCACGGTATATTTGCCTGCGATGTAGTAATCCATGTGCCGGATGCCGGTGGTTGTTGGGGAACAGAAAGAAGTAGTTTGTACCCTAGCCAAACGGTGCATTGCTAGGGAACCAACGGGTTTGTTGATAGCTGTTAAATTCGTACCGAAAAACAGGATATCTAAGTCGTCGGCGCGAATAGTTTGGACTTGCGATCCAAATTCTTTCGGGAGTGCAACAAGTTTGTCGGCGCGACTTTGACAGTATTGTTCTAATTGGTGGCCGCTGGTGTTGAGGGCGTACAGGTAAATCTCGAACTGGTTGCGGTTTAAATGCTCGAAAACCGGGATGGTGGCGAAGGTTTCGGTTTGCGGCGCGAAATGGTCGCTGATGATGCCGAGGCGGATTTTTGTGCGCGCGGGCGATCGCCCTGGGAAGATACAATCAATCGAACAACCGCGATTTTTCAGCGCAAACTCAATAATATCTGCCCGTTTGGTATAAATATCGCGCAGGTTTTCCGTCGTAAAGTACAGCGGAATAAAGTTAGCAATTTGCGCGAATAACAAACCAATATTCTGCCACAGAGGCGACTCGGAATTCTTGAACAAATTCCTATGTACGTAATCAATCCATCCTCGGATAAATTGATAGTAACTCTCTGCTTCTCCTTTGGTTTGAAAGAGGTTCGGACAGGTGAACATGAATTTGAGATATTCGTTGGCGAACCAATTAGGAATTGTCGCGCGATCGTAGTCGATCGGCAATTGGTCAGCGCGACGGTACAGCATCGCTGCTAGCAGGTAATTGATAGCTTTCGGGTCGTTAAATCCTTTCGCCACATTGGCGGCTAATTCGTTAACAAAAGTCTGTTCTATATCAGTTAGCGGTTCATCTCGAATGTCGCTGTTAAGAATTCCCTGGTGCTGTTTTCCAGCATCACCTGCAAAGGCACTTGCCACTTGTTCTGCTGGTAAATTAAGCCAAATTGCAGCAATTTGTCTCCGAGCTTGGCGGACATTTGCTAGTGCAGATAAATCGGCGGAATTTTTCTGGTATTGCTCGATAATGCTTGACAAAAATATTGGAGCTTCCGGTGATTTAGCCGGGATTTGCTGTTGGCTACCGCAGGCTTGCATCAATGCTGAGCTAACAGTTTTTGCCATTTTTGACCAAGAGAACTTTTTAGCTTGTTCCAAACCCGCAGCAATTAATGATTGCCGAATGTCAGGCTTTTGAACTTCAATTAGTGCCTTTTTCAGTTCTTCAACATCCTCAGATTTCACATACAAAGCTGCTTGGTCTGCTACTTCAGGAATTGAGCTATTTGTACAGGCAATCACTGGACATCCGCAGGCGATCGCTTCCAATATTGGCAACCCAAAACCTTCGTATTTTGATGTTTGAACCAATGCTAAAGCACCGGAGTAAGCGCTTCGCAACTCATCGTCGCTCAGTTTGAGACGGTGAACGGTAATATCAGAAGTATAGGCTTTTAACTCTGTTTCTAATACTGAGTTCCCACCTACGCAGACAATTTCAAAGTCATGTTGACGGTCTAATTCAGAAAATGCTTTGAAGAACAAGAGGGCATTTTTATAACCGTTAAATCCGACGCGATCGCCAACCCACAGAAAGTACGGTTTTGAGATGTCGTATTTGGTTTTAAATTGATTAACCTCTACAAATGTTGAGGGTAAAAATGCTTTGTCAATTCCACACTGGGCTACTGTTATGGACTCAGGAGAAATGTCAGGAAAGCATTTTACTAAATCGCGGGCTGTATTTTCTGAAATGGCTATGTATGCAGAAGCATGACGAATACCCTGATGTTTTTCTATCCACATAGGGTTAGCTAGATTGGCTCCCATGACTTCTGGAATCATGTCATAAGCCATGAATACAGAGGGTGTCGATCTCGGTGTGGTATAGTAAGTGGAAACAAACAAATCAGCTTGTTCTTCATCGCAGATTTGCTGCAACATTTCGCGATCGGCTTCAGTATTACTATAGTCATAAGCTGCGACTTGCCGATAATTTATTCCGGCAATTTTTGGAGCAGTTCCATTCCTATCTAAAACTAGGATTTGCTGGCTGAAACTTTGAGTTGCCCATTCTGCAATTAATGAACGCCAGACGCGGGTAATTCCAGAGTTGTGAATCTGAAACATTACGCCGTCAATGATAATTTTTGGCACAGGCTTTTGGGCTATATCCCTTGAATTCTGTGCGGTTTCACTAGACAAGAATACAGCCGGAAGTAAGTTAATTACTTGGGCAGATTTGCTGCATTTCAATCCTTCTTGAATTTGGGCGA